>NZ_PGDQ01000015.1 GCF_003073135.1 Euzebya rosea | reverse complement strand
AGGCCACGACGACGGTCTCGACCGCGGGCTCCCCTCGACGGTCCCAGACCTGCATCGCGCCGGCCACCGGGTCCTCGGCGTCGATGTTCACGACCGGGCGACCGAGGCCATCGGGAACGGGGCCGACCACGATCACCTCACCACCGTCGCCGACGACCCGGTCCAAGGACCCGCCGAGCCGGTCCGGGCGCCCGCCCACGGGCAGGACCGGGGAACCGGAGGAGGCGTCGGCCGCCAGCGCCGCCGCGATCGGCACCGTCGTCGTCACGGCCACGACGCGGGCGTGCGCCTGCGCCCCCGCCGACTGCTCGGCACGTTGCACCGCGACGTCCAGCGGGTCGGCGCCCTCACCGGCGACCACGGCGACCGCGAACCGGCGGGCGGACACCAACGGGTCACCGAGCGGCAGCGACGCGAGCTCGGCGTCGCTGTAGCGGACCGGCGTCGCACCTCGGCGGGCCAGCGTCTCGGCGTCGGGCACGGGCCGGCGGACCCCGTCGACCACCGCCACGACAGCCCCGTCGCCGTCGACGGCGGCCCGGGCCTCGGCGACGGGCGGCAGCCCGAGCAGACACGACGCCGCCGCGCCCTCGATGCCCTTCAGCGCCAGCGCACGACGAACCGCCTGCCGCAGGCGCTCGACCGGCAGGGCGCCCTGGTCCACGGCGGAGAGGATGCGGGCGTGGGCCGCCGCGGCGCTGTCCGGGGTGCCGAGCAGCAGCACGTCGACGCCCGCCTGCAGGGCCATCAGGGCCGCCGTCGGCTGGTCGGCGACGCTGGCGACGGCCTGCATCGACAGGTCGTCGGTGACCAGCGCGCGGTCCCAGTCGAGCTCGTCGCGCAGGAAGTCCACGGCGACGGAGGAGAGGCTGGCGGGCAGCGACGGGTCCAGCGACGACACGCGCAGGTGGGACAGCATGACGGAGTCGAGATGCTCGTCGGCCAGCCGGTACGGGGTGAGGTGGCGCTGCTGGAGCGCCTCGCGGGACACCTCGACCGACGCGACGGCCCGATGGGTGTCGACGGTCGTCAGCCCGTGGTCGGGGAAGTGCTTGCCGTTGGTCACGAGGCCCGCATCCCGGAGCCCTGCGGCGAACGCCCCGCCGTACGCACCGACCACCGACGGGTCGGTCCCGAAGGACCGGTCGCCGATCACGGTGTCCGCCGGCGCGTCGGTCAGGTCCAGCACCGGCGCCAGGTCCCAGTCGACGCCGAGGTCGGCCATCTGCCGACCGAGCTCGGCGGCCCGGCCGCGCAGCTCGTCGGGGCTCCACATGACGGCCTGCTGCCGGGCCGACGGCAGGCGCACGGTCACGCCGGCCCGCCCGAAGCGGGCGACACGGCCGCCTTCCTCGTCGACGGCGATCAGGGGAGGCAGGCCCGCCGGGGCGCTCGCGTCGAGGGTGTCGACCAGGCCCCGCACCTGCTCGGCGGAGGTGATCGCATCGCCCAGCAGCACGACCGTGCCGGCGTGTTCCGCGGCGAGGGTCGTTGCGGTGGCGTCGGCCGTGGGGCTGCGCAGCGGCGCCCCGATGACCTGGGCGACCAGCTGCGCGGTCGACAGGGGCTGGCAGGTCCCGTCCCCCGATGACCCCGATGACCACGCCGGACCGGAGGACGCAGACCCCGAGGACGCCGACGACCCCGACGCCGACCCGGGTGTCGGCAGCCCGGTGACCAACGCCAGCACCGTCAGTACGGCCAGGACCGCGGAAAGGCGCGCCGTCCCGACCCCCGCCGGCCCGAGGCGACGGCGGCCGACCGGCCCTCCCCCGGTGCGGCTCATGCGAGGTGTGCGTGACCGAGGTCGGTGACGCGGACCGCGCCGATCCCCCACACGGCGATGCGCATCTGCTGCACCAGGGTCCCCAGCGCGGCGGTCGCCCGTTCGGGCCCCTCGGCTCCGGCCGCGATCAGCCGGCGCCCGAAGCCGACCATGTCCGCTCCGAGGCACAGGCACTTCACGGCGTCCACGCCGTGCGCCAGCCCGCCGGAGGCGATCAGGAGGGGACGCTGGCCCTGCGGGACCTCCTCGAGCACGTCGACAGCGGCGACGAGGCTGTCGTGGGTCGACCAGCCCCAGTCCACGAACGCTGCGGCGATCGCCCCGGCGTCGGTGTCGCGGTGGCCCTCGACCCGTGCCCAGTTCGTCCCGCCCGCTCCGGCGACGTCGATGGCGGCTGCGCCGGTTCCGACGAGCGCACGGACGTCGGCAGCGGCCATGCCGAAGCCGACCTCCTTGACCACGACGGGGACGTCCATGCCGTCGACCACGCCAGCGATGCGATCGAGCAGGTCCCCGAAGCCGGTGTCGCCCTCGGGCTGCACGGCCTCCTGCACGGCGTTGAGGTGCAGCACCAGGGCGTCGGCCCGGGTCCGCTCCACCAGCTCGCGGCACCCGTCGATGCCGAGCTCGGCCAGCTGTACCGCGCCGAGGTTTGCCAGCAGCGGCACGTCGGGGGCGATGTCACGCACCTCGAAGGAGGCGGGGTCGCCGCCCTGCAGCAGCACTCGTCCCGACCCGAGCCCCAGCGCCACCCGGTGGTGCTGGGCGGCCGCGGCGAGGGCGGTGTTGACCGGGCCGGCGTCCCCCGTGCCACCGGTCATGCAGCTGATGAGGACCGGGGCCCGAAGCGTCGTCCCGAACGCCTCGACCGACAGGTCGACGGCGTCGAGGTCGTGGCCGGGCAGCGCCCTGGCGGCCAGCCGGACCCGTTCCAGTCCGGTGGTCAGGCCGACGTGGGCGACGTCACCGTCGAGGACCACCCGCAGGTGGTCGGCCTTGCGACGGGCGGACGCGTCCGCCTGTTCGCTCAGCGCCAGCCCTGGACCTGCAGCTGGACCTTGCGGTTGCGGGCCTGGTCCAGCTCGATGAACATGATCCGCTGCCACGTGCCCAGGCGCAGCGCCCCGTCGGCGACCGGCACCGACTCCGACGCGCTGCCCAGCAGCATCTGCTTGATGTGGGCGTGGCCGTTGATCGGCTCCTCCTCCACGGTGCCCGCCAGCGTGGCGTGGTCGCGGATCTCGAAGTCGTCGTGGCGGTAGTAGGCCTCCTGCGGGACCAGCGCCTCCATGAACAGCCGGAGGTCCTCCAGGAAGCACGTCTCGCGCTCGTTGATCTTGATCGCGCACGTCGTGTGCTGGGAGAAGACCGACAGCATGCCCTCCTTCACCCCGCTCTCGGCGACGAGCTCCTGGCAGTCCTCCGTCACGTCGGTGACGTGGAACAGCCGCTCGGTGGCGATGTGGATCGCACGACGGGCGACGACCGGCTGCAGGCCGGACAGCTCGGTGATGCTCGCTTCGCGGCGGGCAGCACGAGGCGCCTCGACGAGCACCTGCGGGGGAAGCCCGTTGAGCTTCTCCTTGGGGCGGCCGTTGCCGTTCAGCTCGGCAACACCGTTCAGCGTCTCCATTGACTCTGGGCTTGAGGGGGTCACGGACAGATCCTTTGTGTTCACTTGGGCTCCGGCCGCGGTCGCACGTCCGATGATCGCACGCCCGCCGTGGTTTGACCACGTGGCCGGTCAGCGATGACCGGAACCCGGCCATCAAGAGTAGAGGTCGTCGGCAGCGCCGGGTGCGGCGCTGGTACAGGTGTGGCCATCTGACGCACCGCCACACCGATCTTCTGCCAGGCAGGGACGACGGCACGAACGTCGAACACCTGATGATCCGCAGCATCGATCCGGTCGAGGATCCGCTCGTACAGCGTGTGTGCGGTCCGCACACAACGGGCGCTGGCCGAGGGCAGCATGCCCCATCCGACGCGGGCCGAGTCGTACAGCCGTCGGGTTCGTGCGATCTCGAAGCGCAGCAGGTGCCGGATCTCCGGTGTCACCCGCCGTGCCTGCATCATCTCCTCGGTGACGCCGAAGCGGTCGAGGTCCTCCATGGGCAGGTAGATCCGGCCGCGCTCGAGGTCCTCGGCGACGTCACGGAGGAAGTTGGTCAGCTGGAACGCGACGCCGAGCGTCATGGCCGGCTCGCGGGCATCCGGGGTCAGCGGACGGAGGATCGGCAGCATCATCGACCCGATGACGGCGGCCGACCCGTGCACGTAGTCCAGCAGGTCCTCGTAGGTCTCGTACCTGGTCACGACGAGGTCCATCGCCATGGAGCGCAGGAACGCGTCGAGGTCCTCGTGCGCGATGCCGAGCGTCCGGACGGTGTGGATGGTCGCCTTGCAGACGGGGTCCTCGGAGTCGCCCCTCTCCAGGTCGGCCAGGAACTCCGCGGCCCACCCCTCGAGGGCCTGCCGTCGCTGCTGGGCATCCCAGTCCAGCGCCAGGTGGTCGACCAGGTCGTCGGCGTACCGGGCGAAGGCGTAGATGGCGTGCACGTGCGGTCGGCTCGCAGCCGGCAGCAGCCGGGTAGCGGTGTAGTAGGTCCGGCCGTGCGCGGCGTTGATGCGGCGGCAGACCTCGTAGGACGTGGTGAGGTCGACGGGGCCGTCGACGTGCCCACGGTCGGCAAGGACCTCCTCGACGATCAGCGTGGAGGGGGTGGGGTGCTCGTAGCCGCCGGCCACGCCCGTCGCCGCGCCGGCGGTGGTCGGCACGGCGCCAACGGGGGCGGCGGTCACGGTCGCTGCTCCAGCTGCTCGGCGACGCGCTCGGCGGCCAGCCGCCCGCTGAGCAGGACCATGGGCACGCCCACCCCGGGGGTGGTGGAGGAGCCGACGAACACGACGCCGTCGACCTTGGGCGCGACGTTCGCGGGGCGGAACGGGCCGGTCTGGCGGAAGTGGTGGCTGGCTGCGAACGGCGTGCCGGCCGCCATGCCCATGTCGGCCCAGTCCTGGGGGGTGACGACGTGGCTGGTCACGACGCTGTCGCCGACGGGCCCGTACTTGGCGTGCTCGAGCCGCTCGATGGTCGCGGCGATCTCGCGCTGTCCCTGGTGGGCCCAGTTGATCGGGTCACCGTGGAGGTTGGGGCTCGGCACGAGCACGAACGCGACCTCGCCGCCGTCGGGCGCCATGTCGGGGTCGGCATGCGTCGGCACCGACAGGAACCACGAGGGGTCCCGCTGCAGGCGCCCGGCGAGGATGTCGTCGAAGGACGCCTGGTAGTCCTCGGCGAAGTGGATGTTGTGGTGCGCGGCGTCCAGCAGCTTGCGGTCCAGGCCGAGGTGCACCACGGTGCAGGAGGGAGAGAACGTCAGCCGCTTCACTCGCGCCGGTGTGGCACGGGGCGGCAGCAGGTCGCGGTAGGCGACCGGCAGGTCGGGGTTGAGGACGACGACGTCGGCGCGGTGGACCGTGCCGTCGGCCAGCCGCACCCCGTTGGCCCGCTTCCCCGATCCGGTGACCTCGGCCACCTCGGCGCCGTAGCGGATGTCCACGCCATGGCGCGTCGCGAGGTCGGCGAGGCCCTCGGCGATCGCGTGGATCCCGCCCTTGACGCCGTAGACCCCGGCGATGGCGTCCATGTAGGCGATGACGGCGTAGATGCCGAGCGCCTCGTAGGGGCTCATGCCGGCGTACATCGACTGGAAGGTGAAGAGGCGCTGCAGCCGCCAGTCCGTCAGGAACGACCCGACGAGGTTGGCCACCGTCCGGAAGCCGCCCAGCCGGATGAGGTTCACCAGCTTGTCGGGCCGCGCCAGGTCCAGGGGGCTGTCGAAGTTGGCGTCGATGAACGTCTCGTACTCCGCCTCGTACAGCTTCTTGAGGTGTCCGGCGAAGCGCACGAAGTTGTCTGCCTCGGCGGGCCCGGCGAGCTGGCGGACCTCCTCGGTCATCGCGTCGACCGACCCGCGGATGCGCACGACCGATCCGTCGTGGAACGTGGCCCGGTAGGCCGGGTCCAGCCGCTCCATCGTCAGGTGGTCCTGCATGCGTTCGCCGTGCAGCGCGTACAGGTCGGCCACGAGCGACGGCATCGTCATCACCGACGGGCCGGTGTCGAAGGTGAAGCCCCGGTCGAGGATCTGGCCGGCGCGGCCGCCCGGGATGGGGTCGCGTTCCAGCAGGGTGACGTGATGGCCGTCGGCGGCGAGGCGGATGGCCGACGCCAGACCGCCGAGTCCGGCGCCGACGACCACGACGTCGGCCGGTCGGAGGAGGGGCATGGTCAGGCGCTCCGGTCGACGGCGACCGACGCCAGCTCGAGCAGGGCGGACCGGGCGGGTTCGGGCAGGTGCTCCACCGCCCGGTCGGCCTCGGCCCGCAGCCCGCTCAGGTAGGACTCGACGTGCTCGGCGGCGCCGGTGTCCACGACGACCTGTCGGACGGCATCGGCGTCGTCCCGGGTCGCCTCGGGGTTGCCGACGACCCGGTCGAGGACCCGGCGCTGGGCGTGGTCGGCACGATCGCGGGCGCGGAGGATCAGCATGGTGCGCTTGCCCTCGCGGATGTCCTCCAGGGACCCCTTGCCGGTGGTGTCGGGGTCGCCGAGCAGGCCGAGCACGTCGTCGCGCAGCTGGAACGCCACGCCGACCGCGTCACCGAAGGTCGACAGGGTGCGGTCGAGGTCCGGGTCGGTCCCGCCGAGCGCCGCACCCATCTGCAGCGGCCTGGTGACGGTGTAGCGACCGGACTTCAGCAGCGACACCCGCAGGGAGTCAGCCTCCGACGCTGCCGGAAGGCCGGACAGCCGCAGGTCCAGGTACTGGCCGGCCATCACCTCGGCTCGGAGCTGGGCGAACACGCGGCGGGCACGGGCCATCGCCCGGTGCTCCAGGCGGGCGGCTTCGAACAGCATGTCGGCCCAGACGAAGACCATGTCACCGGCGAGGATCCCACCGCCGACGCCGAACCACTCGGGGTCGCCGGACAGGCCGGCGTCGACGTGGTGGTCGCGCAGCGCGGTGTGGACCGCGGGCAGACCACGTCGGGTGGCCGAGCGGTCCATGATGTCGTCGTGGATGAGCGCGAAGGTGTGCAGCAGCTCGACCGCGCCGGCGGGCTTGAGGACCTCGGCGTCGGTGTGTCCCGCGGCGGCCCGGTAGCCCCACCACACGAAGGCGGGACGAAGGCGCTTGCCGCCTGCCGACACGAGCGCGGTGACCGCGTCCGCGACCGGGACGAGGGCAGGGTCGAGGTCGGCGAGCTCGTCAGCGCGTGCGCGCAGGAACCGCTCGAGGACCTCGTCGACCCGGCCCGCGACACCGCCGAGCACACCCCCCGGAGGGGGATCGAGCAGGTCGGTGGTGTCGGATGAGGTCATGGTGTGCATGTGCGGCCTTGGCCCGGCGGGACGAACGACGATACGGCGAAGGGTGCCCAACCATCGTTCGGAGCGAACGCAGGTGCGGTTCAACCGTACCCCCAGAAAACGGGATCAGGGCCGGATCCCCTGCTCGACGATCCGGCCCTGCCCACCCCCTCACGTACGTGCGTACGCGGGATGCCCACCAGTACAGAACGAACGGGAGGCCCCGGTGGTTAACACCCACACGAGAAAGTTCTGGGAGGATGTGACGGTCCGACCGCGAACTCAGTAGGTGCAGGCACGTTCACCTTCTGCCCAACGCCTCACGATGTCCACCACGAATTCCTCCCCGCCGTCCCCGCCGCCGCACGCCCTGCTGGCGGCTGCTCGCGCAGGCGATGACGTCGCCTTCGCGACGATCGTCCGCGGGCACGGCCCCGCGGTCATGACGACGTGCCTGCGCTGGGTCAAGGACCACCACCTGGCCGAGGACCTGTCACAGGACGTCTTCGTGCGCCTGCTGCGCAGCGACATCCAGCCGCTGGACGATCGCGAGCTGCGACGGTGGCTGCTGCGGGTCGCCCGCAACGCCGCCATCGATCACCAACGCCACGAGGACGTCGTTCGTCGCAGCGAGACGGCTGCCAGCGAGCTGGTCGTCCCGGAGGCCGTCCCGCAGCGCACCGTGGAGATGCGCGTGCTGATCGCCCAGGTCCTCGACGAGCTGAACGACCGGGACGCCGAGCTGGTGGTCGAGCACTACATGGAGGACGTGTCGCTGCGGGACATGGCGGCCCGACGAGGCACCACCCGGGACACCATCAAGGTGCAGCTGCACCGCGCCCGCAGCCGGGCGCGCGCGATCGCCCGTGATCGCCGGATCGATGGACTTCCGTGGCTGCCGGCACCGCTGGCGCGCCTCGGTTCGACCGTCAAGGGCCTCGCGGCCCAGGTCGGAGCCAAGGGTGCGGTCGCGCTCCTCGCGCCGTTGCTGGTGATCGGCGGCGCGGGGATGTGGGGCGAACAGACCTTCCCCGGCCGGGAGGACGGCCCCGGGGGCGTCCCCGCCATGGACGTCTCACCGATCGTCGGCGGACGGTCCGGGATCGCCGTCGACGGTGCGATGACCTCCTCGACCACCGCGTCGCGCCCATCCGTCGGCGACGGGAACACGAGCGCTGCAGACCCTGCGGCCGCCGACCGGACCCAGCCCCGCAACGTGCCTGCCCGGGGCGTGCCGGTCCCGGTCGGGGACGTCGAGGCGACCGTGCCCGGGCGTGACCAGCCCGTCGTCATCCGCGAACAGACCGACCCGCCGCCCGACACCGAGTACATCGTCGTGGGCGGCGCCACCGAGGAGCTGGGCATCGCGCCGGGCGGGTACCACCAGGGCGACGACGCCGACGAGGAGTCCGCGGCACGGGTACGCCAGTTCTGCGAGCTCGTGGACCCCGTCCCGGACGCACTCGTGGACTGTCGCGTCGCGAACTGACGTCAGGTGCACACCTCCCTGTCGACGACGGGAAGGAAGACGCACCCGCCGGGGCCCTGAGCGGCTGCGGCCGACAGCTCGGGCGGTGCGGACCGGTTCGGGGGCGAGCCGCCGAGGAGCGGAAGGACGGACAGGATCAGGAGGGTGGTTCGGATGTGCATGCATCCGAAGGTGAAACACTGGTTCCGTCAGGGGTGACGTCCCGCCCGTCAGATCCGACCGGGGTGCCGAGCCGACGAGGGCCGGTCCCGACGCGAGTCGGAACCGGCCGGTTCGTGCTGGGTCAGCCCTGGAGCTTGGCGTGCAGCAGCTGGTTGACCAGCGCGGGGTCGGCCTTGCCCTTGCTGGCCCGCATGACGCCGCCGACGAGGGCGCCCATGGCCTTGGGGTTCCCGTCGCGGACCTTCTGGGCGGCGTCGGCCTGCTCGGCGATGACCTGGTCGACGATCTGCTCGATCGCGCTGACGTCGGAGACCTGCTCGTGGTCCGTCGACAGCTGCTCCACCGTGCCCTCCCCCGCCAGCACCGACGCCAGGACCTTGCGGGCACCCCCCTTGCCGAGGGTGCCGTCGGCGACCTTGCCGAGCAGGGTCACGAACTCACCACCCGGCAGGGCCTCGACGGCCGAGCGGCCGGTCTCGTTCTGCCAGCCGGCGACCTCGTTGACCAACCACTTGGTGGCGTCCGCCGGGTCGGCCCCGCCATCGACGGCGGCGTCCAGCAGCGGGATCAGCCCGGCGTCCTGCATGGTGACGACCGACTTGCGCTCGAGGCCGTGGGCGGCGATGAGCCGTGCCCGCGTCGCCGCGGGCAGCTCGGGCAGGCTGGCCCGGATCTCCTCGATCCACGCCGGGTCGGGGACCATCTCGACCAGGTCGGGGTCGGGGAAGTACCGGTAGTCGTCCAGCGTCTCCTTGCGGCGCAGCGTGGAGGTGGTGCCGGCGTCCTCGTCCCAGTGACGGGTCTCCTGGACCACGGTGCCACCGGACTCCACGACGTCGATCTGACGGGCGATCTCGTACTCGATGGCCCGGCCGAGCGACCGCACGGAGTTCATGTTCTTGATCTCGGCCCGGGTGCCGAACGGGGTACCGGGCCTGTGGATGCTGACGTTGGCGTCGCAGCGCATCGAGCCCTCCTCCAGCTTGGCGTCGGAGATGCCCAGGGCCAGGACGATGCCGCGCAGCTCGGTCAGGTAGGCCTGTGCCTGCTCGGCGGTGCGGATGTCGGGCTCCGACACGCACTCCAGCAGCGGCACGCCGGCGCGGTTGTAGTCCACCAGGGAGTAGTCGGCCCCGTGCACACGGCCGGACTCGCCGACATGGACGTTCTTGCCCGCGTCCTCCTCCATGTGGATCCGCGTGATGCCGATGCGAACCGGCCCCTCGCTGGTCTCGATGTCGAGGTGGCCAGCACCGCAGATCGGCACGTCGTACTGGCTGATCTGGTAGTTCTTCGGCATGTCCGGATAGAAGTAGTTCTTCCGGTGGAACTGGCTGACCGGCGCGATCTCGCAGTCCAGCGCCAGCCCCATGCGGATGGCGTGCTCCACGGCCGTGCCGTTGACCACGGGCAGGGTGCCGGGCAGGCCCAGGTCGACCTCGGTGACCCGGGTGTTGGGGGCCCCGCCGAACTCGTTGGGGCAGGCGGAGAACATCTTGGTCCGCGTCGACAGCTCGACGTGGACCTCCAGGCCGATGACGGCTTCCCAGTCGCTCATCTTCGTCACTCGCTCTCGGGGAGGGCCAGCGCACGCGGCCCACGTGGGGTCAGGTCCAGGGCCAAGTCGGCCTCCAGCGCGGCCGCGGCCCGCACCATCACGGCTTCGCCCAGCATCGGCCCGATCAGCTGCAGGCCGACGGGCAGGTCGCCGCCGTCGCCGCTGGAGTCGAACCCGACCGGCAGCGACATGGCCGGCATGCCGGCAAGGGACGCCGGGACGGCGAACACGTCGTTGAGGTACATCGCCAGCGGGTCGGCGGTCTTGTCGCCGAGTCCGAACGCCGCGGTCGGGCAGGTGGGCCCCACGAGGACGTCTGCCTGGGCGAACGCGGCCTCGAAGTCGCGGATGATGAGGGTACGGACCTTCTGCGCCTGCCCGTAGTAGGCGTCGAAGTACCCCGCCGAGAGGGCGTGGGTGCCGATCATGATGCGCCGCTTGACCTCGGCCCCGAATCCGGCGGCCCGGGTGGCGGCCATCATCTCGTGGGTCGTCTCGCCGTCGACGCGCAGGCCGTAGCGCACGCCGTCGTAGCGGCTGAGGTTGGCCGACGCCTCCGACGGCGCGATCAGGTAGTAGGCCGGCAGGCCGTAGTCGGCGTGTGGCAGGGACACCTCGACGATCTCTGCGCCGAGTGAGGAGAGGCGGTCGATGGCGTGCTGCACCGCAGACCTGACGCCGTCGCTTGCCCCGTCACCCATGAACTCGGTGACCACGCCGACGCGCAACCCGGCCACTCCCCTGTCGAGGGTGTCGCTCCACGACGTCATCGGGTCGGGGATGGACGTGGAGTCCTTGGGGTCGTGGCCGCACATGACCTCCAGCCCCAGCGTGGCGTCCCGCACGGTCCGACCGAAGGTGCCGGCCTGGTCCAGCGACGAGGCGAAGGCGATCAGCCCGTAGCGGCTGGCCCGCCCGTAGGTGGGCTTGATGCCGACGGTGCCGGTGACGGCGGCGGGCTGGCGGATCGACCCGCCGGTGTCGGTGCCGGTGGCGATGGGTGCCTGGTAGGCCGCGACGGCGGCCGCGCTGCCGCCGGACGAGCCCCCCGGCGTGGTGTCGGTGTCCCACGGGTTGTGACACACCTTGTAGGCGGAGTTCTCCGTGGACGACCCCATGGCGAACTCGTCCATGTTGGTCTTGCCGAGCAGGACGGCGTCGGCCGCCCGCAGCCGGGCCACGACGGTGGCGTCGTAGGGCGGGACGAAGGTCTCCAGCATCCTCGAGCCCGCCGTGGTCGTGGTGCCCTTGGTGCACATCACGTCCTTGACGGCCACCGGGATGCCCGCCAGCGCACCGAGGGCCTCGCCGGCCGCGCGGCGACGGTCGACGTCGGCCGCGACGTCCAGCGCCTCGTCGGCCATCATGGCCAGCCACGCGCCGGTCGTGTCGTCGGTGGCCTCGATGCGGTCCAGGTGTGCCCGTGCGACCTCGACGGCCGACAGCTCGCCGCTGGCCATCGCGTCGGCCAGCTCGGCGGCGGTGCGAGCCACGATCGGGCGGCTCACGACGACTCCCCGATGATCCGTGGGACGCGGAACTGCAGCTCCTCGGCGTCCGGGGCGTTGGCGACCACGACCTCGGGCGGCAGCGGCTCGGCCACGATCGAGTCGTCGCGGAAGACGTTGCGCAGCGGGTAGGGATGCGAGGTCGGCGGCACGTCGTCGGCCGCGACCTCGCTCACCTTCTCGGCGTAGGCGAGGATCTCGGCCAGCTGGGGCGCCAGGCTGGTGATCTCGTCGTCGGTCAGGTCCAGCTGGGCCAGCCGGGCGACGTGGCGGACGTCGTCGTCGGAGAGTGCCATCGGTGCGGAACGATCCTGGGGGTGGAGGGCGGACGGTCGGCGTGCAACGCTACCCCCTCTCGGCCATCAGCCCCACCGCGCGGACAGGCGGACCCGGTAGCGTGGAGGGCGCGCAGGCCGGACGTCCCGACCCCCGACCGATCTCCTGCTCCTTCGGCGATGGAGAAGATCAATGGAAGTTGCGCAGCGGTACAACCTGACCGTCGGCGGTGTCGACACCGGACAGCCGATGCTGTTCGCCCACGGCTTCGGCTGTGACCAGCAGATGTGGCGGTTCGTCGAGCCCGCGTTCGCCGATCGCTACCGGACGATCCTGTTCGACCACATCGGCGCGGGCCAGTCGGACCTGACGGCATGGGATGCCGACACCTACACCAGCCTCGAGGCCTACGCCGACGACGTGCTGACCATCGTCCGCGACCTGGACCTCCACGACGTGGTGTTCGTCGGCCATTCGGTGTCGGCGATGATCGGCGTCCTGGCCGCCAACGCCGAGCCGGACCGGTTCGCGGCGCTCGTGCTGGTCGGACCGTCGCCGCGGTACATCAACGACGACGACTACGTCGGCGGGTTCTCGCAGGCCGACATCGACGAGCTGTTCGGGGCGCTCGACAGCAACTACCTGGGCTGGTCCAGCGCCATGGCCCCCGTGATCATGGGCAACCCCGACCGGCCGGCCCTCGGCGAGGAGCTGACGGAGAGCTTCTGCCGCACCGATCCCGAGATCGCTCGCCAGTTCGCCCACGTGACGTTCACCTCCGACAACCGTGCGGACCTCGAGAAGGTCGCCGTGCCCACGCTGGTGCTGCAGTGCGCCAACGACGTGATCGCCCCCGAGGAAGTGGGCCGGTTCGTCCACGACCGGATCCCCGACAGCAGCTTCGAGCTGCTCGACGCGACGGGCCACTGTCCGAACCTGAGCGCGCCGGACGCGACGATCGACGCGATCGAACGGTTCCTGCGGAGCCGCCCCGAGTGACGGACCCGCACCCGTCCCACTCCGACACCGTCGGGCCCGTCCTGGTTCCCGACGACGATGCGGAGGACCTCTACGAACGCGCGCCCTGCGGCTACCTGTCCACGACGAGGACCGGCACCATCGTGCGGGTCAACCAGACGTTGCTGGACTGGTTGGGCCTGGAGCGCGAGGACCTGCTGGGCAAACCCTTCACCGACCTGCTGAGCGCAGGTGGCCGGATCTACCACGAGACGCACTACCGGCCGATGCTGTCGTTGCACGGGACGGTGCGCGAGATCGCCCTGGACTTCGTGCGCAAGGACGCCAGCCGGCTGCCGGTGCTCGTGAACTCGCGGGTGGTCGTGCCGTCCGACGGTGGGGAGGAGGTCATCCGCACCAGCATCCTGGACGCCACGCATCGTCGCGAGTACGAGCAGGAGCTGCTGCGGGCCCGCCGTCGGGCCGAGGCATCGGAGGCCAGGTCCGCCGAGCTGGCCCGCACCCTGCAGTCCAGCCTGATCCCCCCGAACCTGCCGGTCATCGACGGTGTCGAGCTCGGGGCGACCTATCGCCCGGCGGGGGACGGCGCCCAGGTGGGCGGTGACTTCTACGACGTGTTCGAGACCGACCGCCACGACTGGATCGTGGTCGTCGGCGACGTCCGCGGAAAGGGTGCGCGGGCCGCGACCATCACCGCCCTGGTCCGCTACTCCGTCCGGGCGGCCGCCATCCGCCAGCACCGTCCGAGCAGAATCCTCGCCGACCTCAACGCCGTGCTGCTGCACCACGAGACCGAGCGGTTCTGCACCGTGGTGTGCTGCCGCGTGCGGCTGGAGGACGACGGGACGGTGCGGGTCACGATGGCCAGCGGCGGGCATCCCCCCGCCGTGCTCGTCGGGCCCGACACGGCCGAGCCGGTCGACGTGACCGGCACGCTCATCGGCGTGGTCGAGGACCCGTCGTTGACCGACGTCGAGATCCGCCTCGGGCCGGGCGAGGGGCTGTTCTGCTACACCGACGGCCTGACGGAGGCACGTCGGGGCCGGGAGATGCTGGGCATGGAGGGCCTGCTGGACCTGCTGTTCGCCCATCGGGCACTTCCCGCGTCGGAGCTGACCGACGCCGTGGTCACCGACGTCATGGCCTACCAGGGCAGGCGGCCCCGCGACGACATCGCTGCGGTCCACATCCGGGTTCCTGCCGACGTCGGGGAACCCCTCACCCGTCCGTCCGCGGTGGACGGCAGGTCAGGGGAGGCGGGAGAACCAGGCGAGTGAGGCGGCGGCCGCGGCGGTCCCGAGGATCATCGCGGCAACGACCCACGGGACGATGACCTCGACCTCCTCGGTGGTGAAGCCCACCGCCACGCCCAGGGTCTCGAAGATCTCCGTCAGGGCCTCGGCGCTCTCGGCGTCGTAGAACCGGCCGCCGGTGTCCTCCGCGATCCCCTCGAGGGCCCGGCCGTTGGAGGGGACGGGCACGATCTGGCCCTGGAACTGGATGACGCCGTTGACGGTGCCGAAGCTGATCGTGGAGACGGCGATCCCGGCCTCCTGGGCGGCACGGACCCCGAAGGCGTTGGGCCGCCCGGCGGTCGTGTCCCCGTCGGAGAGGACGATGATCGTCGCCGGTTCCGGTTCGTCGTCGCCCTGCTGCTCGGCCTGGATGGCCTGCAGGTCGGCCTCGATGAGGTCCACGGCCACCAGCAGGGCCTCGCCGATGGCGGTGCCGGGGCGCAGCTCGAGGTTCTCGATCGTCGTGCGGACGATCGCCCGGTCGTCGGTGGGTGCGACGTTGGCGACGGCGTTCTCCGCGAAGCTCACCAGCCCGACCCGCACCTGGTCGGGCACCTCGTCCATGAACCGCAGCGCGGCGGCCTGGGCGGCGTCGAGCCGACGCGGTTCGACGTCACGGGCGTCCATGGAGATGGAGGTGTCCAGCGCCAGGATGACCGTCGACGCCTCGACGGGGACCTGCTCGGCCTTCACCGGCCGGGCGATGGCGATGACGAGGCAGATCAGCGCCAGCACGAGGGCGGCCGCCGGGACGTGTCGGCGCCAGCCGGGGGTGTCGGGGGCGATCTCGTCGAGCAGGTCGAGGTTGGTGAACTGCACCGCGTAGTGGCTGCGGCGGGACTGCATGACGACGTAACCGATCGCGAGCCCGATGGGCACGACGACCAGCAGCAGCATGGCGGGGGCGGCGAACATCAACGGGAGCTCCGTCGTGGGAGGGGGGCGCGGCGGCGACGTTCGACGTAGCGGATGACGTCGGCCAGCCAGTCGGTGTCGGTGCGCACGCTCAGGTGCGAGGCGCCGGCGCGGCGCAGCTCACCGGCGATGCGGTCGCGTTGGTCCCGGGCGGCCTGGGCGTAGCGGATCCGCACGGACCGGTCGCTCGTGTCGACGACGCGTCGGCGGCCGGACTCGGGGTCGGCGAGGGTGATGAAGCCGACGTCGGGGAGGTTCAGCTCGCGTGGGTCGACGACGTCGACGGCGATGACCTCGTGGCGTTCGGTCAGGGCACGGATGCTCCTGGCCCACGGCGGGGTGGCCTCGTGGGCCCTGCCCGGACCGCTGCGTCCCAGGAAGTCGCTGACCACGATGACCAGGCCTCGCCGTCGGGCCAGGCGCCCGGCGCGACGCAGGCCCCGCGACAGGTCGATGGGCGTGGCCGCCCCCGCGGTCCGTGCGGTCACCCGCGGCAGCCGGGAGATCCGCTGCAGGGTGGCGTGCACGTGGTGTCGTCCGGAGGCGGGGGCGTACCACTCCTCCCCTGCCGGGTGCAGGGCGAGCGCGCCGAACCGGTTGGCCCCGTGTGCCGTGACGAACCCGAACGCGCCGAGCACCTCCACGGCCACGTCGCGCTTCTGGCGTCGGCCCGTGCCGAAGTGCAGGCTGCCGGACAGGTCGATCACGCCGATCGTGGTGAGCTCGTGGTCGGCGATGGTGTCGCGGACGTGGGGATGGTCGGTGCGCGCCGTGACGGCCCAGTCGATCCGCCGCACGTCGTCACCCGGCCGGTAGCGGCGCGCCTCGCCGGGTTCCGAGCCGTGGCCGGGAAGCAGGCCCTGGTAGTCGCCGTGCAGCCGGCCCTCGAGGCGTCGGCGCACGGCGAGCTCCAGCCGGCCGAACGCCTCGGGACGCAGCGTCGTCCCGGGTGTCAGCGCTGGCGGGATGGGCGAGCTCACGCGGGCGGGGCCAGCGGGTCGCCGGACGCGTCGTCGGGTCCGTCAGCGTCGGATGCGTCGCCGTCGGATGCGGGACGGCCGGGGTCGTCGTCGGGGTCGACGGGTGGCGTCGTGTCCTCCGGTGCGGTCAGCGGCACACCCTGCGGGGGCGTGTCGTCGTCCGCACCGTGGTCACGGCCGTCCTCCTCGCCGAGCCCGGCGAACGGGTCCTCGCCGTCGCCCATGGCGTCGACGTGCCCGGGGGCGCGATCGGTGGTCTCGGCCGGCCCCCACTCGCCGTCCGGCGGCGGCATGACCGGTCCGCGGTTGGCGCCTCGGGCAGCGTCCTGCTGGCCCTGGAAGGTCCCCGGGGTGCTCTGGGCGACGTGATAGGGCTGCTGGGCATGGAGGCCGCGGTTGGCGGTGGGGGGTACCGGTGTCGCGTCGGGGATCCGCGGTGGGCCGGCCGGCGGCCGTGCGGCACCGTTTGACGACGCCAGCTGCGGCGCCGGGATGGTCGTCAGCAGGTGGTACAGCACCTCGTCGACGGTGATGCCGTCGGCGACGGCGTCGAAGGACAGCACGAGCCGGTGGTTCAGCACGTCGTAGGCGATGTCGTAGATGTCCTGCGGCTCGACGGCGCCGCGGCCGCGCAGCAGGGCCAGGGCACGTGCACCCTCGACCAGCCCGATCGAGGCACGGGGGGAGGCACCGAAGGCGATCAGCGGGGTCAGGCTGTCCAGCCCCTGCCGGGCCGGCTCGCGGGTGGCCAGGACCAGCCGCACGGCGTAGTCGGCCACGCGTGGGTCGACGTGGATCGCCCGTGTCGTGGCCTGCAGGGCCTTGACGTCGTCGAGGGTGATGACCTCGCGCGGGTGGATCGCGTCCCCCGCCGCCCGACGGACGATCTCCATCTCCTCGTGGGGGCCGGCCGGGTAGTCCACCGGGACCTTCATGAGGAAGCGGTCGCGCTGCGCCTCGGGCAGCTGGTAGACGCCCTCGGACTCGATGGGGTTCTGGGTGGCGAGGACGAGGAAGGGACGGTCGACCCGGAAGGACTCGCCGCCGATGGTCACCTGCTTCTCGGCCATGACCTCCAGCAGGGCCGACTGGACCTTCGCCGGGGCACGGTTGATCTCGTCGGCCAGGACGAAGTTGGCGAACACCGGGCCGAGCTCCACGGTGAAGCGCCCCTCCTCCTGCCGCCAGATGCGGGTGCCGACGATGTCGGAGGGCAGCAGGTCGGGGGTGAACTGCACGCGGCTGAAGGACCCGCCCATGGCGGTGGACAGGGTCGTCAGCAGGCGGGTCTTGCCGAGGCCCGGTGCACCCTCGAGCAGGCAGTGCCCCTCGGCGAGCAGGCCGACCATGACCCGCTCGACGACCCGCTGCTGGCCGACGATGACCCGGCCGATCTCGGCGCGGACGCTGGCCAGCAGCTCCGCGGACCGGGACGGGGTCAGCAGCTCGACGTCGGTGTCGTCGTGGGTGTCGTTGTCGGCAGGGACGGTGGTCATTCGGCGAGCTCCAGCCCGTTGGCGATGGTCAGCAGTTCGTCGGTGCCCACGTCGGCGGGCCCGTCGATGTCGAGGTAGGTGTCGGGATCACCGTCGACCAGCCACACGATGCGCTGCCCCTCCAGCAGGTAGGCGGTCTGGCCGCGGACGCTGATCTCCGTGGCCTCGTCGGTCAGGACGACGTCCAGCCGGCGGGCGGCGTCCTCGGCGCGCACGGCCAGGACGGTGATGTCGCCCAGCGGGTGGTCGAGGTGGGTGACCTGCTCGATGCGCGTGGCCTCGTTGCCGGTGGAGGTCTGCGTGACCGTCGTGTCGTCCTCCGCGGTCCCCGACGGCAGCTGGGTCAGGTCGAACAGCAGCGGCAGGTCGATGTCACCGTCCTCGGGATCCTGCGGGGCCGGCTGGGGCTGCAGGCCCCCCTCGCCCGGCGGCGCCTCGGGGGCGGTCCCGCCCTCCGGGGGCAACGCGTCGCCCTGCGGGGGCAGCGCGTCACCGGACGGCGGCACGGTGCCCTGCTCGCCGCTGGGGTCCTCCGGTGCGGTACCGGGGTCCTCGCCACCGGCGCTGGGCGCCGGCGCGGGTTCGAGCTCGCCGGGGCTGGGGGTCGCCTCGGGTCGGCCGTCGGCCAGGTCGTCCTCGGCCGGTGGTTCGGGGGCGGGCGCCGGGTTGTTGGGCGAGGGGGTGAAGGTCCCGAAGGGATCGCCGTCCCCCTCGTCGGCGGTCTCGGCGGGCAGCGGCGAGTCGGCGTCCACCGGGTCGTCGTCGCCGAGCAGCACGAGGGCGGCGGCCACGCCGAGCGCGAGCAGGAACAGCACGCCGAACACGGCGATGGCGATCTGCACGGGGGTGATCTGCGAGTCGTCGCCTGCGGGTGGGGCCGCGGGGGCGGCGGCCATCGAGGCGGGACGGGCGACCACCGGGGCGCGCATGGGCGGGATCGGCCCGAACGGCGGGTCCTTCGGCAGGTCGCGCCACGTCGGCCCGTCGGCGCCCTGTCCGGCGGGTCCGGCACTGCCCGGCACCCCGTTCGTGGGGCCGGTCAGCGGTGCGCCCGCGACGAGCCCGGGGACGGGTGGTCCGGCGACGGGACCTGCGGGACCGGGCGTGCCGGAGGGCATCCCGATGGGCGCGCCGGCAGACGTTGGATTCGACATGTCGGAGTGAACGCTAACCGCACACGCGTAAAGCGGCAGTCAAAGCTCCGCTGACCCGGCAGTCAACGCTCCGCTGACCCGGCAGTCAACGCTCCGCTGACCCGGCAGTCAACGCTCCGCTGACCCGGCAGTCAACGCTCCGCTGACGCGTCCGTGTCAGGCAGGCAGCTCGCCGGTCAACAGCAGCTGCTCGAAGGCGGCTTCGTCGAGGATGGGCACGCCGAGGTCCTCGGCCTTGGTGGCCTTCGAGCCCGGACTGTCGCCGACCACGACGGCGAAGGTCTTGCCCGAGACGCTGCCGGTGACCTTGCCGCCGGCGTCGAGGACGGCCTGCTTGGCCTCGTCACGGGAGTACCCGGCCAGGGTGCCGGTGATGACCAGCGAGCGGCCTGCGAGGACGTCGCTGGTCGTGGCCGTCACCTCGGTGTCGGTGCGCACGCCCGCGTCGACGAGTTTGTCCAGCAGCGCAGCGTTGCGGTCGTTGGCCATCCAGCTGACCAGTGACTCCGCGATGACCGTGCCGATGCCGTCGACCGCGGCGATCCGCTCGACGTCGGCGTCGCGCATCGCCTGCAGGTCCCCGAGGGAACGGGCGATCAGCTTGGCCACGTTGGGCCCGACGTGGCGGATGTTGAGGCCGGTCAGCAGGCGCTCGACCGGCTGGGTCCTGGACTTCTGGATGCCGTCGAGCAGCAGGTCGGTCTTCTTGTCGCCGAACCCCTCGAGGGCGAACACGGCGTCGCGATCAAGCAGGTACAGGTCGGCCAGGTCGGTGACCAGCCCGGCCTCGAGCAACGCCTTGGCGGTCTCGTAGCCCAACCCCTCGATGTCCATGGCCTTGCGGCTGGCGAAGTGGTCGAGGGTCTCGAGGATCCGGTTGGGGCAGTCGACGTTGACGCAGTAGGTGTCGGCCTCGCCCTCCAGCCGTTGCAGCGGTTCGCCGCAGAACGGGCAGGTCGTCGGGAACTGCCAGGGACCGGCGGCCTCGACCTCCTCGGGACGTTCCGACAGCACCGGGCCGACGACCTCGGGGATCACGTCCCCGGCCTTGCGCACGATGACCATGTCCCCCGGGCGGACGTCCTTGAGCCGGGCCTGGTCCTGGTTGTGGAGGGTGGCGTAGGTCACCGTGGACCCGGCGACGAGCACCGGTTCGAGGACCGCGTAGGGGGTCGTGCGTCCGGTGCGGCCGACGTTGACCTCGATGTCGACCAGCCGGGTGCGCTGCTCCTCCGGCGGGTACTTGAACGCGATGGCCCACCGGGGGGCACGGCTGGTGGAGCCGAGCTGGCGTTGCTGGTCCAGCCGGTCGACCTTGACCACGACGCCGTCCAGCTCGTAGGTGGGATCGTGGCGGTGGGTCTCCCAGTGCTCGACGAAGGCCCACACCGCACCGATGTCGTCCACGGTGCGGGTCTCGGGGGCGGTGGGGATACCGGCGTCGCGGAGGAAGTCGAGGAAGCCGGAGTGGGTGTCGACGTCCAGCCCGTCGGTGGCACCCATGCCGTGGGCGACCAGCGCGAGGGGGCGGGTGCGGGTCACCTCCGGGTCCTTCTGCCGCAGCGCGCCCGACGCGGCGTTGCGCGGGTTGGCGAACCGTGCCTCGCCGGCGGCCTCCCGTGCGGCGTTCATCGCCTCGAACTTCTCCACCGGGTAGTGGATCTCGCCGCGGACCTCCACCAGCGCCGGCGGGTCGTCGACGGCGAGCAGACGGGGGATCCCCTCGATGGTGCGGACGTTGGCGGTGACGTCCTCACCGGTGGTGCCGTCGCCACGTGTGATCGCCTGGACGAGGAAGCCGTTCTCGTAGATCAGGGAGATGGCGACCCCGTCGACCTTGAGCTCGCAGGTGAAGCGGTGGTCCCCGTCCTCCAGTCCGCGGGCGACCCGGGCGGCCCAGGCCTGCAGCTCCTCGCGGTCGAAGGCGTTGTCCAGCGACTGCATCGGCAGCCGGTGGGCGACCTCGCCGAAGGCGCTGTCGATCGGCGCCCCGACCTGGTGCGTCGGCGAGTCGGGGTGGTCCAGCTCCGGATGCTCGGCCTCGAGCCCCTCGAGCTCGCGCATGAGCGCATCGAACTCGGCGTCGGGGATCTGCGGATCGGAAAGGACGTAGTACCGGTAGCGGTGGTACGCGAGCGTCTCGCGCAGCTCCGCCACCCGGTCGCGGGTCTCGCGGTCAGTCATGGAGGGAGGAGTCTATGGACCACCTGCGACATCGTGGCCGACCTCGCGGCCGGCCCCCGTCGCGGCGACCTCGGCCGCACGGCCGCGCGTGCCGCCGGGGTCGTGCGGGAGGGCTGGTTCAGCTGCGCGTCAGCGCAGGTCCTTCCAGTCGTGGATCTCGGCTTCCCAGCGTTCCCACTCGTCATCGACGGGGATCTCGACCTGCTCGAGCTGCGGCTCGTCGAGGTTGCTGTTGGCCTGCAGCCACGCCAGCACGGCGCCGAACACCGTGACCCACAAGACTTCACTCATCGTCGACTCCTGACCCGCTTCCGGCGATCGGTCCCAAACGTACCCAGTTCAGGGTCCCGTCACCGCACGGAACCGGTGTTCGTTCCCAACGCGTCGTATGTCACGCCCGTGGTGTCCACCGAGATGTCCCACAGCCGGGCGGCGTCGGCCTCGTTGCGCGCCCTGCGGTTGACCTTGGCCGGGCCGACGGGTCCGCGCATCTCCGCCGGGCCCGTCGGGCCCCAGTAGCTGCCCCCGGGCACGTCGCTGACCGCGGCGTGGATCTGGGGCAGGGCGCCCTGCTCGACCGACATGCCGACCAGCGGCGTGATCAGCCGCATGCCGATGCTGGCGGCCTTGTGGAACAGCCCACCGCCGGGCAGCCCGACGCCGGCCGACTGGAGGTTCGTGGCGGTGTAGCCGGGGTGGGCAGCCACCGACCGTGCGTCGGCCCCTGCGGCGTCGAACCGGCGCTGCAGCTCGAGGGCGAACATCAGGTTGGCCAGCTTGGACCGGGCGTACTGGGCGGTGGTGTCGTAGCCGTCGGACCGCTGCTGCTGCAGGTCGTCGAAGTCCATCTCGCCGCGGTGGTGCATGCCGGAGGACACGGTCACGACGCGGGCGTCACCCGCGGCGAGCAGCGGCTCGAGCAGCAGGCCGGTGAACGCGAAGTGGCCGAAGTGGTTGGTGCCGAGCTGCAGCTCGAGGCCGTCGGCGGTGGTCGCCTCGGGGGTCATCATGATGCCGGCGTTGTTGACGAGGATGTCCACCTCGGGGTGCTCGCTGCGGATGACCTCCGCGGCGGTGCGGACGTTCTCCAGGCTGGCCAGGTCGAGCTGGACGAACCGAAGGTCTGCCGTCCGGTTGGTGGGCCGGATCTCGGCCTCGGCGGCGTCGAACTTGTCCTTGGAGCGGGCGGTCATGACCACGGTCGCGCCGGCCCCGGCCAGCGCCCGGGCCGTCTCCAGCCCCAACCCCGAGTTGGCGCCGGTGACCACCGCCGTGCGGCCGGTCAGGTCGGGAAGGTCGGCAAGGGTGAACACGGGAGCTCCTCGAAGGGGTCGTTGTCGTGGGGGATGTCCGCGATGCCGTCGGGGCACCGCGCACGTTCCACAGCCTTGCCCGGATGATGCCCTGTCGAACGTGTCCGCCCGTCACCGGGTCGTCAGCCACCGGCCCAGGGCATGCAGCGCCTCCACCAGCTCGGGCGGGTCGAGCACCTCGAACTCGCAGGTGAGTCCCACCAGGAACGTCGCGATGGGATGCAGGTCGTCACCCCCGACCCGGAGCAGTGACCGGCCGTCGTCGTGGGGGTCCAGCAGCCCGATCGCCGTGGGCACGCGCACGCGGGCGACGTCGTCCTCGTCGGCCACAGCTACGCCGGCGCGGTGGTGACCGGTGCAGCGGCGGCACTCCCCGACCGCATCGGGCGGATCGTGTACGTCGACGCCTCGGTCCCGACCGACGACGGCCCGCTGATCGGCGACGGACCGCAGCTGGAGGCCATGCAGGCATGGGCGGACGGCTTCGGTGGTCGACTGCTGCCGTTGTTGCCCGACGAGATGTTGTGGGCACGCGAGCTGTACGGCGCCGACGACCTGTCCGCGGAGGCGCTGCAGCGGTTCCGCGAGCGGGCGACCCCGTTCCCCCTGCCGTGCATGACCAGCCCGCTCCCGCCGGGCACGGTCGCCGGTGCCGCCGGCATCCCGCGGACGTTCGTTCGCTGCACCCGGTCGGGACCGTCCCCGTGGTGGGCCGACGCCGACCAGCGCCGACCGGAGGACCACTTCGTCGAGCTGGACGCCGGCCACTGGCCCATGTGGTCCACGCCGGAGGCGCTGGCAGCCGCGATCCTCGGGTGAGTCCCCAGGGGCGCGCTGGAGGGCGGTGTCGGTCAGCGCGAGGTCGTGGCGATCGTGCCGCCGCCCACGCACTCCTCGCCCCGGTAGACGACGACGGCCTGGCCGGGCGCGACGCCGCTTGGCCGGTCGTCGGTGAAGGCCACCGACATGGTCGTGTCGTCGGCGGTCCCGTCGAGCTGGACCACCACCGGCAGCCGCTCGCCGTGGTAACGAACGCGGGCGGTCAGCCCCTCCTCCCCCGGGGTGGGTGGGGCCACCGTCCAGCTGACGCCGTCCGCGGTGAGGGCCGAGACGCGCAGGTCCTCGCGTCGGCCGACGGTGACGGTGTCGCCCTCGATGGCGGTCACGAACCGCGGTTCGGGCATGCCGGACAGTCCGAGCCCGCGCCGCTGCCCGACGGTGAAGGCGAACGCGCCGTCGTGCTCGCCGAGGTCGGTGCCGTCGTGGTCGACCAGGCGGCCCGGGCGTCGGCCGATGCGGGCACCGAGGAACGCCGCGGTGTTGCCCGAGGGGATGAAGCAGATGTCGGTGCTGTCGGGCTTCGACGCCGTCACGAGCCCACGCTCGGCGGCCATGTCGCGCAGCGCCGACTTGTGGATGCCCCCGACGGGGAAGGCGGAGTGCTGCAGCTGGTCCTGGCTGGCCATGTACAGCACGTAGGTCTGGTCCTTTCCCTCGTCGACGGGCCGCAGGAGCCGGACGGTGCCGTCGTCGTCAGTCGACAGCCGGACGTGGTGGCCGGTCGCCAGCCGGTCGAACCCGGCGGCACGTGCCCGGGCCATCAGCGCGGTGTACTTGACCCGCTCGTTGCAGCGGATGCACGGGTTGGGTGTGCGACCGGCGGCGTACTCGGCGACGAAGTCGTCGACCACCCGCTCGTGGAACGCGTCGGCGAAGTCCCAGACGTAGTAGGGGATGCCGAGCAGGTCGGCCACCCGGCGGGCGTCGCGGGCGTCGTCGAGGGTGCAGCAGCCCTTGCCGGGGATGCCGCTGGGCGTGTCGGCCATCTTCAGGTGCACGCCGGTGACGTCGTGCCCCTGCTCGACCAGCAACGCGGCGGCCATGGAGGAGTCCACGCCGCCCGACATCGCCACGAGGACGCTGGCCATCAGCGGTCCCCCGTCGCGGTGCGCAGGCGTGCGACGGCGTCGGTGACCGCAACGATCGTGCGGTCGATGTGGGCGTCGGTGGTCTCGGAGCCGAGGGTGAAGCGCAGGTGTGCGGCGTCCTCGCGGGCGCCGATCGCGTCCAGGACGTGGCTGCGCCGGGCCGCGCCGGACTGGCAGGCCGAGCCGGTCGAGCACTGGATGCCGGCCCGGTCCAGGCCCATGAGCAGCGACTCGGCGTCGACGCCGCCGATGCCGACGTGGGCGTTGTGCGGCAGGCGCTGCTGGGGATGGCCGTTGAGGGCCACGTCGTCGATGGCCAGGAGGCCGTCGAGCAGGGCGTCCCGTCGGGCACGGACCGCGGTGTCGACGGTCGACAGGAGGTCGGCGGCCCGTTCGGCGGCGGCACCGAGGCCGACGATCCCGGCGACGTTGAGGGTGCCGGATCGCACACCCCGCTCCTGCGCGCCGCCGTGGAGCACGGGATGGGGCTGCAGGTCGCGACGCAGCACCAGCACGCCGACGCCGGTGGGACCGTTGAACTTGTGGGCCGAGAGGGCGAGGCCGGCCGGCTGCCACTCCCCCAGCGGCATGGGGACCTTGCCGAACGCCTGGACGGCGTCGACGTGGAGGGGGACGCCCCGTTCGGCGAGCGCCGGGCCGAGGACGTCGAGGGGCTGGATGGTGCCCAGCTCGTTGTTGGCCGCCATGACGCTGACCACCCGGGTGTCGGGCTGGACGGCCGCCAGGACCTCGTCCGGATCGACCAGGCCGTCGGCGTCGACACCAACGACCGTGGCCTTCACGCCCTGGTGATCGCGCAACCACTCGACGGTCTCCAGGACGGCGTGGTGCTCGATGGCGGTGGTGACGACGTGCCCGCCCGCCCCGCCGGCCCAGACGAGCCCCTTGATCGCCTGGTTGTCGGCTTCGGTGCCGCCGGAGGTGAAGAGGACCTCCAGCGGGGTCACGCCGAGCGCCGCGGCGACCCGGTCACGGGCGTCCTCGACGGCAGCCCGGGCCCGACGCCCGGCGGCGTGGAGCGACGAGGCGTTCCCGACCGCCCCCGCCGTGATCCACGGCCCCATGGCCTCGACGGCCTCCGCCGCCAGCGGCGTGGTGGCGGCGTGGTCCAGGTAGACCGCTTCGGAGGTGGTCGACGTCACGCCGACGACGGTAGCCGCTCGCCCGCGGCAGGTGGTCGGTGGGCGCGATCGGGGCCTGCGTCGGCCATGGACGACGATCGGCACGATCGGGGTCCGGGCCACCCGGAGGAGCCGGGCCACCCGGAGGAGCCGGCCCCCCTGCAGGGGCCGGCCCACCCGCAGGGGCCGGCCCACCGGCAGCGGCGGGTCTGCCGGTGGGCGGCCATGGGGGTGGCGGGGTGGCTGGGGGCGGGTCAGGCGCGGGCGAGCGCCCTGTCGAGGAAGTCGCGGACGACCTGCTGGAACCGCTCGGGCTCCTCCAGCGGCGGGGAGTGGCCGGACTCCTCGAAGATCACCAGCTCGGCGTCGGGCAGCAGCTCGGCGATCTGCTCGCTGTTGACGACCGGGGTGATCCAGTCCTCCCGGCCGACGGTGACCAGCGCAGGGCACGTCACCCTGTGGAGGTGCGGCTTGACGTCGTAGGTCGCGCGGGCGGTGGAGAACGCCGCGTTGTGGGTGGCGTAGTGGTAGTCCACCGACGCGACCTTGTCCTCGATGACCGCCGGGTCGTGGGTGAAGGTGTACAGCGGCAGCAGCTCGCGCCACAGGTCACGGAAGTCGTCGTTGTCGATGACCTTCCCGTCGAACATGCGGGCCAGCCGCTCCTCGGGGATGTCGACCCGGTCCGACGCCCGTGCGTTCTCCAGCGCCAGGTCGTCGTGCGTGGCGTCCGGCGCGGTGTCACGCAGCACCAGGGCCAGAAGCCGCTCGGGGTGGCGGATGGCGTACTCCATCGACAGGAACCCGCCGTAGGAGCCGCCGGCCATGACGAACCGCTCCGCACCGGCCCATTCGCGGAGGGCGTCGATGTCGGCGACCCACTGGTCGTGGTCGTAGGGCGGCACGTCGCCGGACTTCCCGCTCCCCCGTGCGTCGAAGATGATCACCCGGAAGGTGTCGGCCAGCCAGCCGAACGCCGCCCGGGGCTCCTCCATCGATCCCAGCCCCGGGGCGCCGTGGTGGGCGATCAGGAGGGGCTTGGTCGGGTCGTCACCGCCGAGCAGCTCGACGTTGAGGGGGCAGCCGTTGATCTCCAGCATCATCGTGACGACTCCTTGACGGGAATGATCGAGGACTCGAGGTCCCGTGGGAAGGTGGTCAGGCGTTCGCGGCCGTCGGCGGTGACCAGCACCGTGTCGCTGATGCGGTACCCGGCGTGCCCCAGCACGTAGATGCCGGGTTCGCTGGAGACGACCATGCCGGCGGCCAGCGGGGTGTCGTCGCCGTCCTCCAGCCACGGCGGTTCGTGGAAGTTCAACCCGATGCCGTGGCCCTGGCGGTGGCGGATGTGCTCGGCGTACCCGGCGTCGCGGATGACGTCGAGGCAACCGGCGTTGACGTCGGCGCAGGTGGCGCCGGGTCGGATGGACTCCGTCCCGACGTGCTGGGCCCTCGCGTCGGTCTCGAACAGGGCACGCTGCTGGGCGGTGGGTTCGCCCAGCACGAAGGTGCGCTCGCTCTCGGCGTAGCGACCGCCGACGGCCCCGCCCAACGACAGGATGAACGTCTCGCCGGGCTGCAGGCGATGCTCGGTCACCAGCCCGTGGGGGTAGGCGGAGTTGGGGCCGGAGTAGACCAGCCCTCCTGCCAGCAACGGCACGACGACCACGTCGTCGTGGGTCTCGTACATCCAGGCGGTCCCACGGCCGATGACGTGCTTGGCCAGCTCGGCTTCCGACGGCAGCGGTCCGCCCTCGGCGATGCGCCCCTCCACCAGCTCGCGGCCCGCGGCCAGCATGACGTCACCCAGCTTCGCCGCCTCGCGATGCAGCACGATCTCCTCGTCGTACTTCACCAGGCGCATCCGGTCGACGAGGTGGGTCCCGACCCACTCCACCCCGCCCATCGCGGCGCGCAGCTTGCCCAGGTCCCCGGTGGACAGCGTCCAGGCGTGGCCCCACCGGCCGGTCGCACCGGCCAGCGCGTCGGCGAGGACCTCCTGCGGCGAGCGGACACCCGGGTACTCCGGGTAGGCGACGAGCTCGTCGACGGCGATGTCCTGCTGCTGGGCGTACTCGTACTCCAGCGCCGGGACCAGCCCGATCGTGCGGTCGGCGGTGACCACGACGAGGACGGGGCGTTCGGTGGGGGTGTGGAAGAAGCCCGTCAGGTAGGCGACGTCGCGCCAGTCCTCGCAGAGGACGGCATCCAGCCCCTCCTCGTCGAGCTGGTGGCGGACGTCGGCCTGCACCCGGGCGTAGAAGCTCCGGGGCAGCCGTTGGGACAGGCGGGCAGGGGATGACACGGCGGTGATCAGTCCTCGCGGGTTCGGGGGTTGCGGGCGTCGTTGTAGGCAAGGGAGACGAGGGTGGCGGCGACCACGAGCAGCAGGATCGCCAACGAGGGCATCGCGGCGGTCCACCAGGCGGTGCCGAGCGTCCCCGAGCGCTGGGCGTTGTGCAGGATGGTCCCCCACGACCAGCCGTTGGGGTCGCCGAGGCCGAGGAAGGCGAGGCCGGACTCCGACAGGACGGCACGGGAGGCGGTCAGCACGACGCTGACGGTGATGACGGGGGCCACGGCGGGCACCAGGTGGCGGCGGATGATCCACAGGTGGGATCCGCCGGCCAGCGCGCCGGCCTCGACGTAGGGCAGGCCGACGATGGACAGCGCCTGGGAGCGCACGACGCGGGCGACCTCGGGCCACGAGAACAGCGCGATGACCACGGCGAGGGTCCAGGTCGACGGTCCGGCCAGCGCGGCGATGAGGATCATCAGCGGCAGGACGGGCAGGGAGAGGGTGACGTCGACCAGCACGCCGAGGGCGGTCTCGACCTTCGTGAAGTAGGCGGCGGCGACGCCGACGGCGACCCCGACGGCGATGGCCATGGCCGAGGCGGCACCGCCGATCATCAGGCTGGTCCGGGCGCCCCAGACGACCTGGGCGAAGATGTCACGGCCGAGGGAGTCGGTCCCGAACCAGTGGTCGGCCGACGGCGGCGCCAGGACGTCGACGCCGTAGCCCGAGGGGTACTCCGCGATCAGCGGCGCGAAGACCGCCGTCAGCACCATGCCGACGAGGACGACGACGCCGAAGACCCCGAGCGGGTTGCGGACGAACGCCCTGGCGGTGCGACGGCCGGGGGACTCGCCGGGCGTGGCCAGCGGCTGGTCGTCGCGGACGATGCCGTCGTCGACGGTGGGGGCCGGGCGGAGCTCGGCGCTCATGGACGCTCCTGGGTCGGATGGATCCGGACGGTCGGACGGCTGCAGGGGATCGGGCGGCGCGCGGGAGGGGTGGTCACTGCGCGCGCACCCGGGGGTCCAGGGCGCCGTAGGCCAGGTCGGTCAGCAGGTTGGCGACCACGACCGTGGCGGCCAGCAGCACGAACGCGCCCTGCAGGACGGGGAAGTCGAGGCGGCCGACGGACTCGAAGATCGCCCTGCCGACGCCGGGGTAGGCGAAGATCGTCTCGGTCAGCACGGCGCCGCCGACGAGGAAGCCGAGCTGCAACCCGACAAGGGTGGTGGTGGGCAGCAGGGCGTTGCGCAGGGCGTGGCGCCAGACGATGCGTCGCTGCGGCACGCCCTTGGCTCGGGCGAGGTCGCAGTAGTCCTCGCCGAGGCTGTCGATGAGGTTGGTCCGCAGCGTCAGCACGTAGGCGCCGATCTGCAGGATGACGAGGCTGGAGGCCGGCAGGACGAGGTGGCGCAGGATGCTGATCCATGCGTCGAGGCCCGTCACGCCGTCGTCGATCGCCCCGCCGATCGGGAACCAGCCGAGGTACAGCCCGAAGGCGTACAGCATGGCGATCCCGATGGCGGGCACGAACATGGACTGCCCGAGCACGCTGCCGACCTGGATGGCGCGGTCGACCCAGCCGCCACGGCGGGTGGCCGCCGCGACGCCGAGCGGGACCCCGATGAGGACGGTGACCAGCAGCGCCGACCCGGTGAGGATCAACGTCCAGGGCAGCCGTGCCATCAGGATCTCGGTGACGGGCAGGGACTGGCGGAAGGAGATGCCGAGGTCTCCCTGCAGGAGGTGGCCGAGGTAGCTGACGTACTGGACCGGCAGCGGCCGATCCAGTCCGTAGTCGGCCAGGAGCTCCATCCGGAGGTCCTCGGTCATCATCGGGTCGGCGACGGCCAGCGCAGGGTCACCGGGCAGCAAGCGCACCAGGAAGAACGTCACGGTGACGGCGAACCAGAGGGTCAGCAGACCCCGCAGCAGCCGTCCCCCGGCGAAGCGCATGACCGTCATCGACCTACTCCCCTGCCGGGACGACCTGCGCCAGCGAGCGCGGGTTCAGGATGGACAGCAGCTCGCTCGGCTGGGCGACGAAGCCCTCCCACTCGCTGGAGTGGGCGAAGTTGAACTGCTCGACGTACATGACGTTGTCGTAGACGTTGTCGCGCACGATCCGACCGGCTTCCTGCACGAAGGGACGGGCCTCGTCCACCGACGTCTGGACCGCGGCGTTCTCGATCGCCGCGACCAGGTCGGGGTCCTCCACGCCGGCGTAGTTGATGAAGCCCTCGGGGAAGAACAGCAGCGAGAAGTTCGACTGCGGCTCGTCGATGATGGCCCACGACCCGGCGTAGATGTCGAAGTCGCGTTCGTTGGTGCGCGCGAGGTAGGTGTTGCGCTCCAGGCCGGACAGCTGGATGTCGATGCCGGCCTCGCGGCTCTGGTCACGGACGATCTCGGCCCACGCTGCGATGTTGGGGTCCGCGGAGTCGTAGATCATCTCCAGGGTCAGCCCGTCGTAGAGGCCGTCGCCGTCGGCGTCGACCTGCCCGGCGGACTCCAGCAGCTCGCGGCTGCGCTCGGGGTCGTGGGCGTACTCCTCCGAGGAGTCGTCGTGCCACTGCTGGAAGCTCGGGGTCAGCGGGCTGGAGCCCGACGACACGGCCTGGCCGCGCAGGACGACCTGGCGGATGGCCTCGTAGTCCACGGCGTGGGCGAGGGCCTGGCGGACCTCCAGCTGGTCCAGCGGCTCGCGGCGCATGTTGTACTGCATGTGCGCCCAGCCGAGGGAGGGAACGGTGACCAGCTCGACGCCGTCGACGTCCTGCAGCTGCTCCACCAGCGTCGGCGGGATGGCGTTGCCGATCAGGTCGATGTCGCCGTTTCGGAGCGCCAGCACCTCGGTGTTGACGTCGGGGAAGACCCGGAAGACGACCTCGTCCAGCGTCGGCGTGCCCTCGGGGGCCAGCGGATAGCTGTCCACCGCGGTGAGGGTGTAGCGGTCACCGGGCTGCACGTCGGTTAGACGGTAGGGACCCGCGGAGACCCAGTCGCTGTCGTTGGGGAACTCCTGGACGCTCTCGGCGGCGGAGAACACGTGCTCGGGCACGATGGGCATCCAGAAGCCGATGCTGTTCAGGAACGCGCCGTCGGGACGGGAGAGCGTGAACTCGATGGTGTGGGGGTCGGGTGCCGTGGAGGACTCGTAGGCGGTGATCATGCCGGCGACGACGCCGAACTGCTCCTCGGCGATGGCGTCGATGGTGAACATGACGTCCTCGGCGTCGACGGGCTCGCCGTCGCTCCAGGTGAAGTCGTCGCGCAGCTGCACCGTGGCGGTCAGACCGTCCTCGGAGTAGCTCCACTCGCTGGCCAGCGACGGGGTCTTGGTGCCCTCGAGGTCCATGTCCATCATGCGGGGGTACATGAGGTTGGTGACCCAGGTGTCGGTGCGGCTGTTGCCGACCAGCGGGTTGAGGTTGACCACGTCGGCGGTGGTGCCGATGACGAGGGTGCCGCCGGTCTCGCCGGAGGCCGCGGCGTCCTCGGCTGCACCGTCATCGGTGTCGGCGTCATCGGTGTCGGCGTCCGGGGAGGAGCCGGTCTCCCCGGAGGAGTCGGCGGAGTCTGCGGTCTCGGCGTCGGGGTTGCTGGGGGCGCAGGCGGCGAGCATGCCGACGATGGCCAGCAGCAGGGCGAGGCGGCGGAACACGGCGGGGGTTGCGGTGGTGGCGGTGAGCATCAGATCCAGACTTCCTCGAGGACGCGCATGGTGTTGCCGCCGACGACGGCGCGGATCTCGTCGTCGGAGTAGTCGTGGCTGACGAGCCAGCCAACGATGTTGCTGAAGCACTCGGCGGGGTTCTCCAGGCCGTCCACGTAGGGGACCTCCTCGTAGGAGACGCCGGCGTGGGCGGCACCGAGCGAGAGCTGCTCGGCGAAGGCCTTGTGGAGGTTGACGTGGTCACCGAACAGGGTGTCAGGCCCGAAGGAGACGTGCTCCAGGCCCATCAGGTCCACGCAGTAGACGAAGTGGTCCATGACCGACTCGAGGCTGTGCCGGGGGTGGTCGTGGCTGAGCGTGGTGTGGGGCGCGGCCTCCAGGCCGAGGACCCCGCCGCGCTCGGCGCAGGCCGTCAGCACCTCGTCCGGCTTCATCCGGTTGGTGTCCCAGACCCCGCGGGCACCCGCGTGGGTGATCAGGATCGGCTTGGTGGAGTGCTGGATGGTCTCCAGCGACGTGCGGTCACCGGAGTGCGACACGTCGATGGCGATGCCGAGCTTGTTCATGCGGCGCACCGCACGCTCGCCGAAGTCGGTCAGGCCGCCGTCGCCCTTCTCCTTCAGGCCGCTGCCCAGGGTGTTGGCCTCGCTGTAGGCGATGCCCATCTGCCGCACCCCGAAGCCGTAGAGGATGTCGATGCGATCCAGCTCGTTCTCGATCGGCGTGGACGCCTCGAGCCCCGGGATGAGCGCGACCCGACCGGTCTCGTGCGCCAGCTGGATGTCGGCGATGGAGCCGCCCTTGATGACGAAGTCCTGGTGGGCGATGTCGCTGAACCGCATGCCGAGGTCGGCGATGATGTCGGTCCACTTCCAGCCGGCCTGGCTGGTGACACAGGCGGTGCCGTCCATGAAGTTGTCGAAGACGGCGGTCATGCCCGAGCGGGCCAGACCCTCGTACCCCGTCCGGTGACGCGCCGTCCGGTTGTAGTCGACGGTCTCCATGATGTCCTCGGGGAACAGCGTGGGGTGTTCGTGCAGCGACACCACGATGTTCTCGGTGAGCAGGCGGGTGACCCGCTCCTTCTGGCTGTCGGACAGGTCGAGGCCGGTGTAGGCCGGGACGCGTCCGATCTCGGCGGCGAGCTCGAAGGAACGGAAGTCCTCCCCCTCGGTCAGGTACTCATACGACTTGTAGCCGTCGTATCGCTTGGCGGGTTCCAGCACGTGGATGTCCTCCTCGGACGTCGCGGACCACCGGACGGTGGGTCGCGGATTTCGGCGAACCGGGCGGAAAGGGCATCGCAACCCGGCGTTGTGATGGACTATAGTGAAGGAATCCTGCACAGCACAAGGAAGTCATGAATGATTGCTGCAACGAACGGAGCCGGCGTGCCGGTTGACGACACCGCCCGGGGGGCGATGGCCCTCGAGGTCGCCGGCCTGCACGTGAACTTCCACACGCGTCGAGGGACCGTGGAGGCCGCCACCGACGTCGACCTGCACGTCCGCAGCGGCGAGGTGCTGGCGTTGCTCGGCGAGTCCGGCTCGGGCAAGTCCGTGACCGCCCGCGCGATCATGGGGCTGCTGCGGGGGCGGGGCGTCGAGGTCGGCGCAGAGGTGCTGCGCCTCGGCGACACCGACCTGCGCGGCCTCGACGACACGGCGATGGCCACGATCCGGGGCGAGCGCCTGAGCCTGGTCTTCCAGGACGCCCTGTCGGCGCTCAACCCCGTGCACACGATCGGGCAGCAGATCGGCGAGATGTTCCGCGTCCACCGCGGCATGTCCCGACGCGACGCGAGGGAGGAGGCGATCGACCTGCTGCGCATGGTGGGGATCCCCAGCCCCGAACGGCGGGTCGACGACCATCCACATCAGTTCTCCGGTGGCATGCGCCAGCGCATCCTCATCGCCATCGGGATCGCCCTGCGGCCGGACGTCCTGATCGCCGACGAACCCACGACCGCGCTGGACGTGACGGTGCAGGCGCAGGTGCTGGAGCTGCTGGACCGGCTTCGGGCCGAGCTCGGCATGGCCGTCATCCTGATCACCCACGACCTCGGTGTCGTGGCCAAGGTCGCCGACCGGGTCGCGGTGATGTACGCCGGACGTATCGTGGAGACCGCCACGACCGCCCAGATATTCGACGGCCCCGCACACCCCTACACCGAGGCCCTGCTGCGGTCGGTGCCGCGCCTGTCCCGCGCCGACGACGAGCTGTCGGCGATCCCCGGCGCACCCCCGTCGCCCACCGCGACGCCGTCGGGCTGCGCCTTCCACCCCCGCTGCCACCGTCGCATCGCCCCCTGCGACACCGACCGTCCGCTGCTCGAACCGCTGCCCGGCAACCGCGCGAGCGCCTGCCACGTCAAGGAGGAGATGCTCGATGCCTGAGCCCGTCCTCGAGGCCACCGACCTCGTCAAGACCTTCCGCGTCGGCGGGTTCGCCAGCCGTGAACGCGTGCACGCCGTGTCCGGGGTGTCGTTGTCGCTGCGCGCCGGCGAGACCCTGGGCGTGGTCGGGGAATCCGGCTGTGGGAAGACCACGCTGGCACGCCTGCTGGTGGGACTCGAGCAGCCCGACTCCGGGACGGTACGGGTCAGCGGCACGTCGCTGGGCGACCTGGGCCGCAGGGATCGCAGCCAGCGGATCCAGATGGTCTTCCAGGACCCGTTCACCTCGCTGAACCCCCGCCTGACCGTGGCCGACGTGATCGCCGAACCCCTGGACGTGCATCGCAGGGCCGGGGACCGCCGAGCACGCAGGGCCCGGGTGGAGGAGCTGCTGACCCTCGTCGGGCTGGACCCCTCCCACGCAGAACGGTTCCCCCACGAGTTCTCCGGCGGGCAGCGCCAGCGGATCGGCATCGCTCGGGCGTTGGCCCTCGAGCCGTCGGTGCTGGTGTGCGACGAACCCGTCAGCGCGCTGGACGTGTCGGTGCAGGCGCAGGTCATCGGGTTGCTGCGGGACCTGCAGCGCCGGCTGGACCTGGCGATGGTCTTCATCGCCCACGACCTGTCGGTGGTGCGCCATCTGTCGGACCGGGTCGCCGTGATGTACCTGGGCCGCGTCGTCGAGCTCGGGACCGACCGGCAGGTCTACGACCGTCCCGCCCATCCCTACACCCAGGCGCTGCTGTCGGCGGTGCCCGAACCAGATCCAGCGGTGGCGCGCGCCAGCGACCGGATGGTCCTGCAGGGCGAGCCCCCCAGCCCGATCGACCCCCCGCCGGGCTGTGCGTTCCACGAACGCTGCTGGCTGGCGACCGATGTCTGCCGTACCGACGTACCGGCCCTGACCCGCCACGGCGAGGGGGACCACGCGATCCTGCAGCAGGCCGCCTGCCACCACGCCATGGAGTCCGTGGCTGCCCCGCTGGGTCGCGGTTCCGCCCCCGCGGGCAGGTAGAACACCGCCATGGAGACCGCCACACCCGTCCTGGACGAGACCGATCGCGCGCTCATCACCGAGCTGCAGCGCGACGGCCGCGCCAGCTGGAACGCCATCGGTCGTGGGATCGGCATCGCCGACACGACCGCGTCCCGGCGCGCCCAGCGGCTGATCGGCGACGGGATCGTCCGGATCGTGGGGGGTGTCGATCCGCTGCGCTGCAACCTGGGGTATCCCGTCCTGATCCGCATGCGCACCAGCCCGGGGGGGATCGGCAACGTCCTGGACGAGCTGGCAGCCCGTGAGGACGTCCGCTTCCTCGCCGTGGTGACGGGCACCTCCGATGTCGTCGTCGAGCTGATCGTGACGTCCCAGCACCACCTCGCCCGTGTGGTCCTCGACGAGCTGCACGTCATCGACGGCGTCGAGGCGACGGTCACGTCGACGGTGATGCGGCACTACAAGCTGAGCCACCACGAGCCACCTGCGGTGTCCGTGGGGCCCGACGGTCGGCCCGAGCTGGCCGCCGACCCGCTGGACGAGGTCGACCACCGCATCGTCGGTGAGCTGACCCGTGACGGCCGGATGTCGGTGGCGACGCTGGCGGCCAACCTTGGCATCAGCGAGTCCATGGCCCGCCGCCGGGTCGACGCGCTGATCTCCGACGGTCGGGTGGTCATCTCGACGCTGCTGGACGCCGACGCCCTCGGGTACCACGTCGAGGCGCTGGTGTGGTTGGGGGTGGACTTCGGCTGCCTGGAGACGGTGGCCGACGCGCTGCGCCAGCGTCCGGAGGTGCGGTACCTGGCCGCCTCGGCCGGCGAGGCCGAGCTGGTCGCCGAGGTCCTGCTGCGGGATCAGGCGGACCTGTACCGCTTCGCCACGGAGGTCCTCGGCCGCATGGAGGGCATCCGCCGGACGGAGCTGTCGCTGGAGCTGGAGATCGTCAAACGGGCATGGATCCGGCTGACCCGCCTGGGGGACTGAACCGGCGTCGGGAGTCGTGCGAGGATGCCGGGCATGCGCTCGACGTTGATCCGCTCGTTGGTCCTCCTGCTGCTCCTCACCGCCTGCGGGGGAGGTGACGATGCCGACGTCGCCGCAGGCACCGACATCGACACCGCAGCGGCGACCTCGGCACCCGCGACCAGCGAGCCCGCCCCGGCCCCCACAACGGCGGCCGACGCCACCACGCCCGTGGCCACCGACGAGCCGGAGCCGACCGACGAGCCGGAGCCGACCGAACCGACGGGCGCAACGGTCGTCCTGGACGGGGACGGCCTGCCGGCCGGCGACTACACCGTCGTCGTCGAGGCAGCCGGCCAGCAGGTGACGAGCACCGTCCGGTTCGACGGCGGACCGGTCACCGTGAGCCTGGACGCGACCGCCGCCGAGGACGTCAGCGCGGTCAGCGTGAATGCCAGCGCCGACGGGCCGGCGTTGCTGTCGGGCACCGTGACCGACGGGACGGGCACGATCGCCCCGGCGCTCCCGGTCGACCTGAGCGGCGCCAGCGGGCAGTACATCCTCGCCACGCCGACCAACGGCAGCGACTCCGACGAGCGGTCGGGGATCTGGTACGTCCTGATCCCCCGTGCGCCGGGGCTGGTGCTGCCCACCCTGCCGGCGGAGTGGGTGTACGAGGGATGGGTCACCATCGACGGCGTCCACGTGACGACCGGCCGGTTCGCCGACCCGGCGACCGCCGACGACTTCGACGGGTTCTCCGGCGACCAGGGCGGCCCGCCGCTGCCGGGCGAGGACTTCCTCCACTCCCCTCCCCCGGGGCTGACGTTCCCGGTCGACCTGGCGGGGATGACGACGTTCGTGACGCTCGAACCCGCCGTGGACCCCGACCCGGCGCCGTCGGGCCTGACGATCCTCTCGGGTGCGATCCCGGCGGACGCCATCGACCACACGGTCCACGACATGGCCTCGACCGTCGACGCGCTGCCGACCTACACCGCGCAGGTCAGCTGACCTGCGCGGCGGAGTGGTCGGTCAGGCGCCGAACGCCTCGTCGAAGGCGGCGGTCAGCTCGGGGGACGCCGGACCGCTGTAGCCGCAGTAGTTGACGATCCCGTCGGAGGCGGTGATCAGGTACTGCTCGCCGACGACGAAGTCGATGCCGCCGATGAGGGCCTGCAGGCCCGCGGGGGCATGGAGGACCACGGTGTCGGCGTCTCCGCCGGCATACCAGCGGTCGACGGACAGGGTGACGGCCTCTCCGTCCACGGTCGTCGCCGTGGCAGCCAGCGCCGGCGACATCCCCGCCAGGACCGCGACGTCGAGGGCCATGCACGAGGCCAGCGCGTCACCCTCGCCGAGCGACAGCTCGAGGGGCGCGGCGTCCAGCGCGGTGTCGGGGGCGGCATCGGGTGCGGCGACGTCGGCAGCGTCGTTGCCGAGGCCGAGGCGGGTCAGGCCGAAGAAGGCGAGGACGGCGACGGCGACCACCGTGGCGACGATGGCGATCCGGCGACCGGTGCCCGAGTCCTCCGGGGCGTTGCCGGTGGGTGCCGACGTGGTGTCCGGGGCGGTCGGGATGGTCGAAGGGGCGGACATGGCGCTGGCTCCGTTCTGGCCGCGGTGCGGGCCTGACGAGGTGGCAGGCCGGTGGGAGGATGACCCAGCCGGCGTTCGACGGCCGAGGGGTCACCGGAGCGGTGACGAGGCCGATGCCGGACAGACGCCGTGGTGACACGGCGAGTTCCCAGCCGAGGCAGGAAAACGTGTCCCTCGTCCTCGTGGGTGAGCGGGGTGGCTCAGCCGGCGCGACCCAGCCGGGGTCGTTCGGCTGCCGCGGCGGGATCGCGGGCCACGTCGGGCACGATCCCGCAGGCCTCGCCGACACGTCGGGCCAGGTCGCGGTCGTCGAGCACGGCGCCTGCCGGGGCGTCCAGCGCGAGTCGCAGGCGACCGTCGGCCACCCGCAGCGACCAGTCCCTCCCGCCGGCCTTCGCCATCACCGGTTCGATGATGCGGGTGACGGTGCGCAGGTCGGGGCGACGGGTCCGACCGTCGACGACCACGGCGGGCTGCCAGGCGCCGTCGACCGCGAACGGCGCCAGCCGGGGCACCGTCGCGCCGCTGACGGGATGGTTCTGCTCGTCCTCCAGGCCAGCGACCCAGGCGCCGGTGGCGTAGCGGACCAGCGCCGTGCCTCGCCAGCCGGCCGAGGTGATGACCAGCTCGCCCGGTCCACCGTCGACGACGGTCGCCCCGGTGGCGGGGTCGCGGACCGACAGGACCTCGAGGTCGGGGTAGGTCAGCAGTCCGTAGGTGGCCTCGGGCGGGTCGTTGGCGGCCGGTGGCTGCTCGCCGTAGAGCACCCGGGATGCCTCGGGCGCCCATGCGGCCTGCACGGTGACGGGACGGCCCGCAAGCCGCTCCCCGAGGGTGGCCAGACGGATCCGCGTGGCGGCGTCCGGCGGTGACCCGACGACCAGGACCTGCCGGAGGTTGCTGGCGACCGTGCCCTTGGCGAGCAGCCCGTCGAGCGTCGACTCGGCCTCGTCGGTGGGCAACGCGACGACCGACGCCGGCAACATCGCGAACCCCCGCCGAGCCGCGCCCATGACGGCCTGCCCGGCACCCCGTGGGTGCAGGGCGGTCATCCGGCTGGCCAGCGCGGCGTGGTACAGCGCCCAGTACCGCACCGACGGGCCGGACGGCACGAGGTTCAGCAACGCGTCCTCGGCGCCCCAGCCGACGACCTCGGCGAACCGGGCACCCGCCAGGTGGAGCAGGTCGAGGTCAGCTCGGGTGTAGGCGATGGCCAGCAGCCGGTCGACGCCGGCCTCGTGGACGTGCACGGCCTTGTAGCGGTGCCAGATGGCCTCGCGACGGCCGGTGGTGCCGCGTCCGCCGGCCTGCCGGGCAGCAGCGATCAGCTCGCCCCGGGGCGCGTTGGCCTTGAACTGGTCCTCCGTCGGGCTCAGCAGCAGCGCCGGGTTGCCGGGACCGCCGGCGCCGGCCAGCTCGGCCTCCGTGGCGACGGGCACGCGCGCCAACGACTCGACGTCGGTGACGTCGACGCCGGCGATCCGGTCGCGCCAGAAGCGGGAGAACGGCACGACCTCGCGCCGGACCCACTCCCGGAGGGTCCGGTCCTGCTCGCGTCGCTGCACCTCGCGCGGCAGCCTGAACCACGGTGTCGTCGCCATCGGGACGGGATGTTAGTGGGCGCGGTCCCCCGCGCCACCAGCGACGGGACGAGCAGCCCCGTCCGTGGCCCGCATCCCGGCCGCGGCGACGGCCGCCATCTGCAGCGGGACGACCTGCAGCAACGCGAAGGCGACGCCGAGCAGCACCACGGCGATGCGACCGAAGACGAGCTGCCGGCCGAGCTGGTCGGTGGTCTCCTCCACCAGGGCGGTGCCCGCCTCGATGGTGGTGGCGTAGGTGTCCAGCAGCTCGGAGGTGTCGGCCAGCGTCGCGTCGAAGCCGGCCAGGTCGCTGGCGAGGTCGCTGACGCCGTCGCCGACGTCGCCGAGGCTGGAGGCCGTTGCGTCGATCTGGTCGGCCTGCTCGCGGAGGCGGTCGGGCAACCCGTCGAGGGAGACGTCGAGGGTCCGCAGCGCGTCGGCGAAGGACTCCGCGGGGTCGTAGGCCGGGCCGAACGGCAGGTTGCTGAGCGCGGACAGGGTGGTGTCGATCGTGCCGGCGACGCGGATGAGCCCGGGCAGGGCGTCGTCGACGGCGGTCAACGAGTCGGCGATGTCCCGGCGGACCAGCTCGGCCAGGTCGTCCATGAGGACCTCACCGTCGTCGAAGGCCGCGTCGAGGCTGGTCGCGGTCTCCTCCAGCGCCGCCAGGCTGGTGCCCAGCGTCTCGATGGAGTCCGCCGCCACGCCGGCCGAGGCGTCCAGCGCCATCAGCGTGTCGCTGGTGAGGGTCAGGGAGTCCTCCAGCGCCGCCTGCGCCTGCCCCAGCAGCCCCCAGCCCACGACCGTCCCGACGAGCGCGGCGAGCAGGCCGATGGTGGCCACGGCCTGGAGCACCCGCACGAGGAGCGCGGGACGGAGCGGAAAGAGTCGCATGCGTTTCGGGCGCAACGTATCCGGACATCACAGGTCCCAACCATCATCCCCCCGAGCTCGATCGAGAGGCTTCCGCCGTGCCGGCACCGATCACCGCCACTGACCTCGCGCGCCGATTCGGCGACGACGTCGTCGTGCACGACCTCGACCTGCATGTCGACGAAGGGTCCATCCGCGGCTTCGTCGGCCCGTCCGGCAGCGGCAAGACCACCACCGTCCGCCTGCTGACCGGGGTGCTCGAGCCGAGCGGCGGGCGGGTCCGGGTGTTCGACACCGATCCGATGAAGCTGACCACCGCGCAGCGTCGCCGGATCGGCTACATGCCCCAGCTGGGGGTGCTGTACCCCCACCTGACGGTCACCCAGAACCTGCGCTTCGTCGCCGACCTCTACGGCGTGCCGAAGGCGAAGGACCGCATCGCCGACGCCCTGGAGATGCTGGACCTGACCGACGCCGCCGGCCGACCGATGCGGGACTGCTCGGGCGGCATGCAGCGACGCGTGGCGTTGGCCGCGGCGATCCTGCACGAGCCCGAGGTGCTGTTCCTCGACGAACCCACGAGCGGCCTGGACCCCGTGCTGCGACAGCGGCTGTGGACCCGGTTCCAGGAGCTCCGAGACGAGGGGAAGACGTTGTTCGTGACCACCCAGATCGTGTCGGAGGCCGCGATGTGCGACCACGTCGGGCTGCTGGCCGGCGGCACGATGATCGCCGACGACACCCCCGACGGGCTCCGCCGGGCCGCGGCGGGCGGCGACACCATCGACCTGACCGCGTCGGCGACGATCCCCACGCCCGTGCTCGAACGGCTGGCCGTCCGCGACGACGTGCACCGGATCGAGCGGGTGGGCGACGACGGCCGGACGGTGCGCATCGTCGTGGCCGACGCGGCGGAGGGCATCGAGGCCATGACCGCCGCGCTGCACGACGACGACGTCGACGTGGTGCTGGCCGAACGCCACACGGCACCATTCGACGACGTGTTCGTCGCGCTGCTGGAGGCACAGGAGTGAGGGACGTGCTGGACCGCATCGGGTTGTCCCTGCGGCGCATCGCCGGGGTCAGCCGCAAGGAGCTGGTCGAGCTGGTCCGCCAGCCCGCCATGCTGTTCGTGCTGGTCGTCGGGCCGCTGCTGATCCTCCTGCTGTTCGGGTCGGGCGTGCGAGCCGAGGACCCGGCCGTCCGGTCGATCTTCGTGACCCCGCCGGGTGACCAGGAGCTGGCCGAGGTGGTCCGGGGGTACGCCGACAGCCAGTCGGAGCGGCTGACGATCCTCGACGTGACCGACGACCGCGAGGCGGCCATGCGCCAGCTCCGCGGCCGCAACGTCGACGTCGTAGTGATCTTCCCCGAGAACCCCATCGAGGCCGTCGAGCAGAACGACCGGGCGACCATCGAGGTCATCCACTCCTTCATCGACCCGCTGGAGAGCCAGGCGATCCGCCTGTTCACCCGGGGTGCGGTGAGCGACCTCAACGACATCCTGCTCTCCCGGGCGGTTGAGGAGGCCCAGACCCAGGCCGCCACGACGCTGGAGGAGGTCGAGGCGCTGCGCGAGACGCTCGACGGGCCCGCCGGGTCGGCCCTGCTGTCGCAGAACGACACCGACCCCGAGGACCTGGCGATCGTGCTGGACGACGCGTCGATCGAGCTGGAGCAGCTGATCGAGATCGACCCCGACGTCGTGGCTGCCCCGCTGGACGGCCGGGCGAGCAGCATCGGTGGTCGGGTGACGACGTCGCAGTTCTACGCGCCGGCGGTCGTGGCGTTGATCCTGCAGCACCTGACGTTGACGTTCGTGGCGCTGGCCCGCAGCCGTGAGCGGGAGCTCGGGACGGTGGAGCTGTTCGGTGTCTCGCCCCTCCGCGAGGTCGAGCGGATCGCCGGGCAGGCCGTGGCGTACGTGCTGTCGGGATCGGCGCTGGCCGCGGTGCTGCTGGCCGCCGTGTCGTTGCTGCTGGGTGCCCCGTTCCGTGCGGGCGCGGCGACCGTGGCGCTGGTGGTGGTGGCCGAGCTGCTGGCCAGCATCGGCGTGGGCCTGCTGCTGTCGCGGGTTGCCCGGACGACCACGCAGGTGGTGCAGGGGGCCATGCTGATCCTGCTGCTCAGCGTGTTCTTCGGCGGCCTGCTGCTGTCGCCCGAGCGGCTGCTCCCGTGGGCCCGCCCCATCGGCGACGTCCTGCCGATGAGCCATGCGCTGGAGCTGCTGCGCGACTCGATGCTGCGTGGCCTGCCGCTGGCGTCCGGCCCGATCACGACCCTCGTCGGCATGGCCGTTGGCACCATCGTCGTCGGCGGGTGGCTGGCCATCCGCGAGGAACGCCGCGGCTGACCCGTCGACCCCGACGGCGTGGGTCGGCGGCCCGGGTGTCGGCGGCCCCCGGTCGGCACGATCGGGGCCTGCGTCGTCCATGGACGACGACCGGCACGATCCGCCGGGCCGTGTCCGGCTCGACCGCGGGGAGGAGCGGCACGATCGGGGCCCAACCCACCTATGGAAGGGTTCCGGCACGATCCGTCGGGGTCGAGGCCGGGGGCAGGGTGGGGGTGACCGGGGGCGGGTGCTGGCGTGGTCGGGTCATGGACAGGCTGGCGACGGCGAACCCGACGGCAGCCAAGCCGACCGCAGGCAGGTAGCTGCCGGTTGCCTGGGCGGCGAGCCCGCCCAGCAGCGGTCCGGCCGCGGCCGCGACGCCGCCGACGGACTGCACGGCGCCGACCAGCGCACCGAGGTGGCGCGGGGGCAGGACCGACGTGGCGTGGATGCCGAACAGCGGTGAGTGGGCACCGATCGCGGCGCCGGCCAGCACCGCGAAGCCGACGGCGACCCCCACGGTGCTGCTGCCACCCAGCAGCAGGCAGGCCACCACCGCGAGGCCCATGGCCCCGCCGAGCGGACGTCGCGACCCGAACCGCTCGACGATCCCGTCCAGCCCCACCCTCCCCAGGAGCTGCAGCAGGCCGCGCGCACCGGCCAGGGTCGCCGCCGTCCCCAGCGGCAGCCCGAGGCTGGCCATCACCGGCACCTGGTAGGCCAGCAGGATCGACGCACCGACGCCGTAGCCGACCGCGAGGACGAGGAGGCGCCTGACCCGTGGATCGGCCCACGCCAGGACCACCGCGGCCCGGAGCGACGGGGCCTCCCCTGCGTCGTCACCGACCGGCACGTCGTCCGCCCGTCCGCCGGGGGCGATCGCCGCGCCGACCACCAGACCCGCGCCGGTGGTGACGGCCAGCCCGGCGAGGGTGGTCCGCCAGCCGTGTGCCCCGACGCCCCACGCGGTCAGGGGCAGGAAGATGGGGGAGGCGAAGGCGCCGATGATCGTCAGCGGGCCGATCGCGAGCGCGGGACGGTCGGGCGACAAGCGCCGGGCCGCCGCCATGGTCGCGTGGTAGAAGCCCGTCGCGCCGGCCAGGCCACCGCCGACCGCGAAGGCGACCGCGAACTGCAGCGACGTCGCCGCCGTGCTGGCCACCGCGAGCGCGATCCCGGAGCCCACACCGCCGACCGCGAAGACGACCCGCCCTCCCCGCTCGTCCAGCAGCCGACCACCGACGGTCGCGCCCACCCCGGCCAGCAGCTGCGCGGCCGCGTAGGCAGCCCCGAGCACGCCGACCGTCCAGCCGGTGTCGTCGGCGATCGGCTGCACGAGCACGCCGAACCCGTAGAACCACCCTCCGTATGCGGCGAGGGTGACCAGTCCCAGGCCTGCGACGGGGCGGCGCAGGCCCGGGGGAGGAAGGATCATCGTTCGTCGGACGGAACGGGCGTCCCGTCGGTCAGCAGCAGCCGCCGGTGGTGGCCAGGGGCAGCCCGCCGACCGCGGGCACGCCGCAGGCGTCGGCGGACCCGAGCTCGGCCAGGGCGGCATCGTCCAGGCCGGTGCCGCCGCAGACCCCGGTCTCGGGCAGCTGCAGCTCGACTCGGGCGGCCGACTCGTGGTCACCGGCGATGGCCGCGACGATGGAGCGGACCTGCTCGAACCCGGTGAGGGCCAGGAACGTCGGGGCGCGGCCGTAGCTCTTCATCCCGGCGGTAAACAGGCCCGGCTCGGGCTGGGCCAGCTCGGCCACCCCATGGGGCGGCACGGTGCCGCAGGAGTGCACGTTGGGGTCGATCAGGGGAGCCAGGGCACGGGGCGCCTGCACGGAGGGGTCGAGGTCGACCCGCAGCTCCGAGGTGAGGCTCAGGTCGGGCCGGAAGCCGGTGAGCACGACGACCCGGTCGATCCCGTCGACCGTGCGGCCGTCCTCCGCCACGAGCGCGACGGTGCCCCCGCCGGCCGGGACGCGACGCAGCGCGGTGGTGCGGAACCCCCCGACCACCTCGACGAGCCCGTCCTCGATCGTCCGGGAGGCGGCCAGGCCGAGCGCACCGCGGCCAGCCAGCTGGTCGGCGGTCCCACCGCCGAAGCTGTCGGCGGTCAGGCCACGTCGACGGATCCAGGTGATCCGGGTACCGGGGTGGGTGCGGGCGAGGTCGGCCAGGCCGACGAGCGCGGTCATCGCGGAGTGTCCGGCGCCGACGACGGCCGTGTGTCGGCCGGCGTACTGCGGCACGGTGGCCGGGTCGGTGGTGTCGGGGATGACGTGGGTGACGTGGTCGGCCAGCTCGGCCTCGCCGTCGGCGGGCAAGCCGTCGGCGCCGAGCGGGTTGGGTGAGGTGATGGTGCCCGAGGCGTCGATCAGCGCCGCAGCGTGCAGCCGGAACGGACCCTCCGGGGTGGTGCCGCGGACCACGAACGGCTGGGCGTCACGGCCGGCGTCGCTGAGCAGGTCCCGACCCAGGCGCGTCACGGCGGTGACGCGGTGGCCGGTGCGGACGCGATCCGCGCCGTCGGCGTCGAGGACGTCGGCGAGCGGCTGGAGGTAGGCGTCGACCCACTCCCCTCCCGTCGGGTAGGACGTCGGGTCGGGCTCGGTCCACCCGGTCGGCTCCAGCAGCGCCCGGGCTGCCGGGGCGACCAGCTGGGACCACTCCGAGAACAGGCGGACGTGGCTCCAGCTGCGCACACCGGCGGCGACGGCGTCGCCGGCCTCGAGGACGACGACGGGGATCTCGCGCTGGACCAGCTCGGCCGCGGCGGCAAGGCCGATCGGGCCGGCACCGATGACGACGACCGGGGTTGCGTCGCTGGGCTGGACGGCGGAGGTGTGCGTGGGAGCCGGGGTGGTGGCGCTCATCGCGGGACGACCTTTCATCGAGGGAGATGATTCATCGAAGGATGTCGATTGACGACGGTTAATCTACGATGGCCGATGGATGAGCGCAACCGAACTCGAGATCATTTCCTCCCCCACCGCTGACGCGTGCGGCCCAAGCGGCTGCGAGCCCGCGTCGGAACCCGGCACGCTGGACGCATCGGCCGCCGAGACCTACGCGGCGTGGTTCGCCACGCTGGCCGATCCGACGCGGGTCCAGGTGCTGCACGCGGTGGCGACCGCCCCGGGTGACGGCACCGCCATCGGTGCGCTGGCCAAGCGGGTGGGGATCGCCCAGCCCACCTGCTCCCACCACGTCAAGCTGCTGGCCGAGGCCGGGTTCGTGCACCTGGAGAAGGTCGGCACGTCGACGATCGTCCGGGTGAACGAGGCCTGCTGCTCGGGCCTGCCGCATGCCGCCGACGTCGTCATGGGCACGCTCGGCACGTTGCCGTGCTGTCCGGAGGACGTGCCGACCGACGTCGCCGTTCGGGCCATGGAGGACGGCGACTGGGGGGACGTGCGACGGATCATGGCGGAGGGGATCGCCACCCGGCTGGCGACCTTCGAGACCGAGGTCGCGTCGGTGGCGGCGCTGGACGGGAAGTGGCTGGCCGACCACCGGCTGGTCGCGACGATCGATGGCGAGGTGGCCGGCTGGGCTGCGCTGTCGCCGACCTCGCCGCGTGACTGCTACCGCGGCGTCGCGGAGACCCAGGTCTACGTGGCCGAGGCGTTCCGTGGCCGCAGGGTTGGGGTGGCGCTGATCGACGGGCTGGTGCGAGGCGCCGACGCCGCCGGCCTGTGGACCCTCCAGGCCGTGGTCTTCCCCGAGAACCGCGCGAGCCTGCGCCTCCACCGCTCCGCCGGCTTCCGCACCGTCGGCGTCCGCGACCGCCTCGCCCAGCTGGATGGGGAATGGCGCGACACGGTGCTGATGGAACGCCGGAGGTAGGAACGGAGCGAAGCGAGGCCCGTACCGACGGCGGGCAGGCGGAGCCTGCCGAGACCAACGACGCCGGAGGTAGGAACGGAGCGAAGTGAGGCCCGAATCGGCGGCGGGCAGGCGGAGCCTGCCGAGACCAACAACGCCGCCGATAGGAACCGAGCGTCAGCGAGGCCCGAATCGGCGGCGGGCAGGCGGAGCCTGCCGAGACCAACAACGCCGGAGGTAGGAACGGAGCGAAGCGAGGCCCGAATCGGCGGCGTCCTGGTGTCAGGCCGCCCGGCGGACCACCCGGGCCAACCACGCCGGCACCGGCACGTCGAGGAACGTGGCCTCGATGCCCGACTCGTCGATCGACGCGACGTCGAGGCCGTGCCCGTCGAACACCTCGAGGATCTCGGCCTGCGTGATCCGGCGTGGCCCGTCATCGCCCGGCACGCGATCGCTGAAGCACAGCAGGTGGTACGTCCCGCCCGGCGACAGGACCGTCCGGAGCCTCTCGACCAAGCGCGGTCGTGCGTCGTCAGGAAGCACGTGGAAGAACCCGCAGTCGAGCACGACGTCGAAGGTCTCCCCGAGCTCGTCGAGGGTCAACGCGTCGCGGGCGAGGAAGCGCACGTCCAGGCCCCGCTCGCGCGCCTTGGCCCGGGCCCGCTCGATCGCCGCGGGGGCGATGTCCACGCCGGTGGCCGACAGCCCGAGCTCGGCCGCCAGCAGTGCGTGCTCACCGGTCCCGCATCCCAGGTCCAGCACCCGGCCACGCAACGTGCCGGACTCGACCAGGGCGACGAACGGTGCCTGCGGGCGTCCGATGTCCCACGGCGGCGTGCCGTCGTAGGCGGCATCCCAGTCGTGCGGCAGCAGCCGTCCACCCCTCGACGGCTGGGTGGGTACGGCGTCGTCCATCATCACCCCTTCCGGCACGGAACCGATCGTCCCGAACGCAGCCTACGTCACGTCGGGCGGCCGGTTCGTCACTCCTGCCGAGGCGGGGTGCCCGACCTCCTGGAGGACCCAGGTGTTGTCGTCGGGGTCGGCGAAGTCGGCGAACGACGCGTAGTCCCGGTGCTCGGGGTCGGCACCCGGCTGCCAGCCATGCTCGGTCATGTGTCGGATCTCACTGACCTCCACCCCGTTGCCAGTGAGCAGGTCGCGGGCGGCGGCGATGTCACGCACGACGAGGTGGGTGCCCTTCACGGGCGGGGCGCCGGGTTCGGTGATGCCGACGCCGAACGTCGCGGAGCAGGACGACCCCGGTGGATCCACCTGCACGACCCGGAAGGTATCGCTCTGCTGGTGGTCCACCTTGACCGACCAGCCGAGCCGGTCGGCGTAGAAGGCCTTCGCCCGGTCCACGTCGGTCACGGGCAGCAGGATCAGCTCGATGAGGAAGTCCATCACGAGTACATCAGGGAGCCGGGGGTGGTCAGCAGCTCACCGCTCTCCAGCCAGGTCTTGAGACCGGAGAGGATCATGGGCCAGCCGCCGTAGAGCTCGTCGTTGGCGTCCTCGCGCAGCTCGTCGTGCACGACGGTCAGCCGGCAGGAGTCCTCGACCTGCTCGATCTCCCACGTGACACGTGAGGTGCCCTCGGCCCTGACGTCGTCGCTCCACAGCGCCCGGAGGGAATGGACGAGCCTGGTCGGCGGATCGACCTCGAGGACCTCGCCCTCACCCAGCTCGACGCCCGCCTCGGGGTGGGCCATGCGGAGGGGCGAGCCCACCTTCCAGTCGGAGGTGACTCCGGCCCCGAAGTTGTACTTGGCCCGGATCGTCGGGTCGGTGATGGCCTCCCACAGCCGCTGCGGCGTGGTGCGGATGTAGATCTCGTACACCTTCTCCATCGTGGTCTCCAGTTCGTGCTTGAGCTCGCTGAGCATCCCGGCCCAGCCCTCCCGGTACTTGCTGACCCACCGGTCGTGGACCAGCCTGATGGGGACGGGGTTGAGATGGTGGTGCTTCTCTCGCCCCTGCCGTCGGACGACGACCAGCCCGGCCTCCTCCAGCACCTTCAGGTGCTTGGCGACCCCGAACCGCGTCATCTCGAACCGAGCCTCCAGCCCGCTGAGGGTCTGCCCGTCCTCGACGAACAGCGCGTCCAGCAGCTGTCGCCTCGTCGGGTCCCCCAGCGCCCTGAACACCTCGTCCACACTGGCGCACAATAGGTGACCCATTGGTCACATGTCAACCCCACGCACGAGACCACCCCCGATGGAGGCGGTCTCGTGGTCCCTGGAAGGGCTGGGTCGGTGAGGGCCGGGGCTAGCCGGGCAGCTCGCCGTCGGCGTTGGCGAGGTGTGCGCGGACGAACCACTGCTGCAGCTCGAGGGCCTCGGTCTGCTCGACGAACATGTCGTGGCTGACCAGGTCCAGCTCCTCGAGCTCCTCCATCACCTTGCGGTGGTCGCTGATCAAGCCGCAGTACACGGCGTCCAGCGCCTTGAGGTGGGTCTCGACGTTGGCGCGGCGGACGTCGTACTCGTCCCAGCTGCGGGTCGAGGCGACGTGGCCGGGCGTGCCGATCGGCTGGCCGCCGAGGGTGGCGATGCGCTCGGCGACGGTGTCGGTGAAGCCGCGGACGGTCTCCACGTGCGGGTCGAGCATCTCGTGGACCCCGATGAAGTTGGGGCCGACCACGTTCCAGTGCACGTGCTTCAGGGTCAGCTGGAGGTCGATCAGCGCGACGAGGCGCTCCTGCAGCAGCGTGCGAACCTTCTCGGCGGTTGCGTCGTCGAGTCCGGCTACGGGCCAAGCGGCCATGTGGGTCATCTCCTTGGTGTGGCGGGGGTGCGTCACCGGAACACATAGCCCCGCATCGGCGGTCCCAAACCGTCCGAACGACCGACGGACACCTGCGTGGCCGAACACGACGACACCCCGCCGGCCGAAGCCAGCGGGGTGTCGAGAAACGAGGAGTTCTAGCCCTTGTTCATTGCCGCTGCTCCGCAGCGGACGGGCTTCGCTCCGCGCCTCGCAACGCTCCTGCGTCGCGGGCTCGGGTGCTCGCTCAGCCCTTGCGCTTGTTGATCTCCTCGACCAGCGGCGGGATGACCTTGTACAGGTCGCCCACGATGCCGATGTCGGCGATGGAGAAGATCGGGGCCTCGGCGTCCTTGTTGATGACCGCGATGGTCTGGGACGTCTGCATGCCGGCGCGGTGCTGGATGGCGCCGGAGATGCCGCTGGCCACGTACAGGCTCGGGGACACGGTCTTGCCGGTCTGGCCGATCTGGTGGTTGTGGGGGATCCAGCCGGCGTCGGTCGCCGCACGCGACGCACCGACGGCACCGCCGAGCGCGTCGGCCAGCTCGCCGACGAGGTCGAAGCCCTCGGCGTTGCCCAAACCACGCCCGCCCGAGACGATGATGGCCGCCTCGGTCATCTCCGGACGACCCGAGGCCTCGGCCTCGACGCGGTCGGAGATCTTGGCGCGGGTCGCGCTCTCGGGCAGGGAGACGTCCAGGGTGGTGACCTCGGCAGCGCCGCCGCCGGAGGACTCCGCCTGGAAGCTGTTGGCCTTCACACCCACGAACTGGGTGCGGTCGCCCTGCACCTGGCAACGGGAGTTCATGTCGCCACCGAAGATGGCCTTGGTGGCCACCATGCGGTCGCCCTCGAGCTCGAGGTCGACGGCGTCGGCAACGACGCCACCGCCGACGCGCACGGCGCAGCGGGCGACGACGTCGGTGACGAACGGGTCAGCGGCGTACAGCACGATCGACGCGCCGGAGGCCTCGATCGCAGCCTGCAGGGCGGCGACCTTCGGCTCGGTGGCGTAGTCGTCGGCCTCGGCACCTTCCCAGACCAGCGCCTTGGTCGCGCCGTACTCGCCGACCTTGTCGGCGGCCTCGGCGGCACCCGCGCCGAACAGCGCGGCGATGACGTCGCCGTCACCCTTGGCCTTGGCGGCGGTCAGGATCTGGTTGGAGATCTTCTTCGGGGTTCCTGCGTCGTGCTCGACGAGGACGAGGATGTCAGTCATGTTCGATGCTCCTTGTGGCGTCTCGTCTGGCTAGATGAACTTCTTCTCGACCAGGAAGTCGACGAGCGCCTTCGCACCCACCTGCCCGGTCCCGTCGTCCTCGATCTTCTCGCCGGCCTCCTTGGGGGGCTTGGGCGTGGCCTCGAGGACCTTGGTGGCCGACCCGGCGTGGCCGGCGTCGTCGGCGGACAGGCCGATGGCAGCCAGGTCCTTGGTCTCCAGCGGCTTCTTCTTGGCCGCCATGATCCCCTTGAAGTTGGGGTAGCGCGGCTCGTTGATGGCCTCGACGACGGAGACGACGGCCGGCAGGGTGGCCTGCACGGTCTCGTGGCCACCGGCGGTCTCGCGGTCGGCCTCGACCGAACCGTCATCGCCCACGGCGAGGCGCTTGGCGTAGGTCAGCGCCGGGACGTCGAGGAACTCCGCCAGCATCGCGGGGACCAGCATCGACCGGGCGTCGGAGGACTGGTTGCCCATGATGATGAGGTCCCACTCCTCGTCCTTCAGCGCGGCGGCCAGGACGCGGGCGGTCGCCACGGCGTCGGAGCCGGCGACGGCGTCGTCGGTGATCTGGATGGCCGCGTCCAGCCCGTAGGACAGGGCCTTGCGGACGGTCTGCTGGGCCGTGTCGGGCCCCATGCAGAGGGCCACGATCTCGACGTCGTCGCGGGATTCCTTGATCCGCAGCGCCTCCTCGATCGACCACTCGTCGTTGGCGTTGAGGATGGCCTCGACCGAATCGCGGTCGACGGTCAGGTCCTCGGTGACCTTCTTCTCTGCGGCCGTGTCCGGCACGCGCTTGACCGGGCAGATGATTCGCACGGTTTTTGCCTCACAGTCGTTGGGGACGGAAAGAGAACGGGGCGAGCGTCGGCGTCTGGCTGGATGCACGTCGGACCCGCTGAGTCTGGTTACCGAACGGTAACATCGCGAAGCCGTCGTCCCGAAATCGTGGCGGAGCCTACCCACCTGCGGGGTCGACTCCCACATCGGCGTGGTCGAGCTCCTCGGCCACCCCCGTGTCCCCGTCGTCGACGGCGGTGCCGGAGAAGCCCGGGCGGGTCGGCCACAGCTGCAGGTCCTGGGCCGGGCCGCCCCGGTCCACCCCACCCCACAACAGCAGCTGCTCCCCGGTCCACCACACCCGGCCGCCCGCCCGGGGGCTGGTCGGCAGCCGCATCGCCCACCCGGTCCCCGGGATCCACGAGGCGAACAACGGCGCGGTCAGGCCGCCGACGAACACCGCCTGCTGTCCGTCCCACGTGCCGACCAGCCCGTCCAGCATCCGGACCCGCGACAGGTCCGGCATGGCCACGAACGATGCCGGGAGGGGTGGCAGTCGTCGCCACTCCCCTTCTCCCACACGGAGGGCCCAGGCGCGCGCGTACGGGCTGTCCCCGTCCGCCTCCCGGCCGCCCAGCACGACGACCTCCTCCCCAGTCCACACCGCCGCCGCCTGCTCCACGCCCGGGGGCGGGACCGCACCGTCGACGAGCTCGCGCCAGCCACGGTCGGCATCCCACGCGAGCGCCCCGCCCACCGACGTGCCGTCCGGCGGCGACATCGTGCCCAGCACGATCAGCGACGAGCCGGCCCCGACGGCCTGCCACCGAACGGGGCCCGGCAGCGACGGGGCGTCGAGGTCGACCCAGGCGCCGACACCCTCGTCGAGGAGGTGCACGTCGACGCCGTCCTCGGCGGTCCCGACGAGGACGACGCGCCCGCCGACGACGACCAGCTGCGACTGCCCGGCCACGTCGCCGGGGACGGGAGGCAGCTCGCGCCACGTCGCCGTGTCGACGTCCAGGGCATGGACCGCCGGGGTCGGCCCGCAGCCCGCGCACGTCGTCGGGCCGTAGGTGATGACCTCGCCGTCGAGGTGGACCACCGACTCGACGTCCACCGCCCCCGAGGGGTGGGGCGGCAGGGACACCCAGGCCTCCCCCAGCGGGGCGGACAGGTCCAGGCGGGCGACATCGGGGGTGAAGCCGACCAGCAGCTGTGTCCCGGTCCACACCGACGGGCCGGGGTTGAAGCCGTTGACCGGTGGTCGGGCCCCGAAGGTCGTCCACGTGCCGCCGGCGACGGCCGCCATGTACTCCTCGGGGGTGACCGGCGGGGGCGCCTTCGCGAACGCTGCGACGGGGCCGTTCGGCTGCGGTGTGGTGGCCGGACTGCGGACCAGCAGGGCGACCCCGATGACCAGCAGGAGCAGGACGAGCGCGCCGCTGCCCCCACCCGCGGGTCGGCTCGGCTCGGCCATGCCCCCACCGTAGGCCGATGCGCCGGCGTCGGTGCGGGCGGATTACCCTCCCCACCCCATGACTGTCGAACCCACGGCCCCTGTCGCTGCCGAGCCGACCCCGTCGTTGCCCCTGACCGGCGAGCGGACCGTCCCCGGGATCCCCGAGGAGAACTACTGGTTCCAGCGGCACGTCGTCGCCTACCGGTTCGCGGCGGCGCGCAGCGTCGGCAAGCGCGTGGTCGACTCGGGATCGGGCGAGGGATACGGCACGGCCATGCTGGGCGCGGTCGCCGCCTCCGCCACCGGGGTCGAGCTGGTCGAGACCGTCGCCGAGCACGCCCGTCGGCGCTACGGGTCCGCCGAGGCAGTCGACTTCCTGACCGCCGACATCTGCGACACCGGCCTGCCGACGGGCGAGACCGACGTCGTGGTCAACCTGCAGGTCATCGAGCACCTGCCCGACGTCGGCCGGTTCCTCGGCGAGCAGCGACGGATCCTGCGGCCCGGCGGCGAGCTGATCGTGGCCACCCCCAACCGGCTGACCTTCACCCCGCACAGCCACGAGCCGACCAACGTCTTCCACGTCGAGGAGTTCTCGCCCGTCGAGCTGGTCGAACGCCTGACCGACGTCGGTGGCTTCGCGGTGACCAGGCTGCTGGGCCTGCACCACGGCGCCCGGATCACCGCAGCCGAGGACGCCACCGGCCGGGCCTTCACCGACATGGTGCTGCAGCCGGTCGAGGAATGGCCCCGCTGGCTGCACACCCTGGTCCGACGCATCGGCCCACGCGACTTCGTGTGGTCCGAGGACGACCTCGGGGACAGCCTCGACCTGCTGGCGGTCTGCAGCGCCTGACGGGCCGGCGGGTCAGCCGACCTGCTTGTCCATGCCCTCCCAGTAGGGCTGGCGCAGCTTGTACTTCTGCAGCTTGCCGGTGGCGGTGCGGGCGAGCTCCTCGCGGAACTCCACCTTCGTCGGGCACTTGTAGTGGGCCAGCGTCTTCCGGCAGTGGTCGATGATGTCCTGCTCGGTCAGCTCCGCCCCGGGGTTGGGCAGGACCAGCGCGATGACGGTCTCGCCCCACTTCTCGTCGGGCACGCCGATCACGGCGACCTCCGCCACGTCGGGGTGGGCGAAGATGACGTCCTCGACCTCGATCGACGACACGTTCTCGCCGCCGGAGATGATCACGTCCTTCTTGCGGTCGGTGATGGACAGGTAGCCCTCGTCGTCGATGACGCCACCGTCGCCGGTGTGGAACCAGACCTCCTCCCCGTCCTCGGGTCGCAGGGCGTCCGCGGAGGCCTCGGGGTTGTCCCAGTACCCGGCCAGGATGTGGTTGCCGCGGGCCAGGACCTCGCCGTCGCGGGCGGTGTCGATGGTGATGCCGATGGTCGGGGCGCCGGCCCGGCCGAGCTTCTCGGCCCGTTCGTGGGGGGTCAGCTCGTCCCACTCCTGCCGGCAGCGGTTCATCGTGACCAGGGGCGCGGTCTCGGTCAGGCCGTAGATCTGGATGAACTCCCAGCCGAGCTCGGTCTCGACCCGCTCGATGGTTCGCGTTGGCGGTGGCGCACCGGCGACGATGACGCGGACCCGGTCTCGGCCGGGCACCGGCCCGTCCCAGCTCGGCGCGGCGTCCAGCACGGCGTTGATGACCGCGGGTGCGGCGCACATCAGCGTCACGCCGTGGCGCTCGACCCGGCGGAGGATCTCCGTGCCGTCGACCTTGCGCAGCACGATGTGGGGCACCCCCATGCCGGTGACGGTGTAGAGCATCCCCCAGCCGTCGCAGTGGAACATCGGGAGGGTGTGCAGGTAGACGTCGCGGTCGGTGACGGCGGCATGCCAGCCGAAGGTGACGGCGTTGGTCCACCGTGCCCGATGGGTCTGCTGCACGCCCTTGGGCCGGGCCGTGGTCCCGGAGGTGTAGTTGATGGACGCCGTGGCGTCCTCGTCGGGCGTCCACGGCTGCGGGGTGCCGTCCCAGTCGTACAGCAGCGCGTCGGACTCCTCGCCGAGCACGGCGAACCGGTCGACCTCGATGTCGGACAGCGTGGACGCCAGCTCCGGGTCGACCAGCAACATCTCCGCGCCGGACTGCTTGACGATGTAGTCGACCTCGTCGCGCTGCAGGCGGAAGTTGATCGGCACGAACACCCGGCCGTTGCCGCTGACGCCGAAGAACGCCGACAGCAGGCGAGCGGAGTTGTGGCTGACCATCGCCACCCGGCCACCCATCGGCACGCCCAGCCTGTCCAGGCCGGCACCCATGGCCCGGCGGTGGTCACCGAGGTCGCGGTAGGTCATGTCCGGCAGCGGCGGGGCCGGCTGGTCCGGCTCGTCCACGATCGCCAGCCGATCGGGGTAGACCGCGACCGCGCGGTCCAGGAAATCGTTGATGGTCAACGGAACCTTCATGTGGATGCCCTCCAGATGTGCAGGTGCTCGTGTCGCGGCGAACGGAGCGAACCCTAGTGCCTCGCGGACCCGAAGGGGCCCGGGTCCGCGAAGCCAGAACGTGCTCAGGTGAGGTGCTGGACGAACCAGTCGCGCTGAGCAGGGGCGTTGACGGCGAACGCCTCGTCGACGTAGGCGTCGAAGTGGCCGCCGTCGAGCGCCAGGAAGCGCTTGGGCTCCAGCGCCTCCTCGTAGGCACGTGCGGCCAGGTCGAAGGGGGTCAGGTGGTCGCCGCGGGCGGCGACCAGCAGCAGGGGGGTGGGCGAGATCCGTGCGATGTACTCGGCCGGCTCGTACTCGGTGAACAGCTCCACGGAGTGCAGCGTCACCTCGTTGCGCCAGCCCTTGCCGCGGTCGGGCGAAAGCCCCGTGAAGAACCCGTACGTGTCGGCGGTCGGCAGCGCGCACGGTTCGCCCTCGGGAGCGGTCACGGGCATCACGGCCGGTGGCTGTCCCGCCATGCGGGCGGCGCGGTCGGCGTCGAAGCCCTCCCGCAGGCCCGCCCACATGTCGCCCCGGATGAGGCGGCGGGCCGACTCCAGCCCGTAGGTGAGCGGGACCTGTGACACGACGCACTTGACGCGTCGGTCGATGGCTCCGACGACGAGGACGTGGCCACCCGCGTAGCTGGATCCCCAGATGCCGATCCGGTCGGCGTCGACGGCGTCCTGCTGCTGCGCCCAGGTGATGGCGTCGCGGTAGTCGTTGATCTGCAGGCGCGGATCGATGTGCTGGCGGGGTTCGCCCTCGCTGTCGCCGAAGCCGCGGTGGTCGAAGACGACCACGCCCAGCCCGGCCGCCGCGAAGGTCTCGGCGAAGTCGTCGAGGTACATCTCCTTGGTGGCGGAGAAGCCGTGGGCCATCACCACGGTCGGGGCTGGCCCCTCCACGCCCTCCGCGTCGTATCGCCACCCCCTGAGGGTCACCCGGTCGGTGGTGGTGAACTCGATGTCGTGTCGCACTGCTGGTCCTCCTGCGTCGTGGGTCGCGCGGGACGGGATCGGCCCGTGGTCGCAGCCTCCGCCGGCCAGCGACACGACGCTTGTCGCGCAGCGCACGATCCTTGACACTGGGCGAACAGGCGGCGAGCCGACGCCGCCAGCAGGAGGGTTCTCGCGCACGTGACGGCCACCGTGGCCCCGGACTGGACGACCGACGACCTGCCCGTGGTCGAGCGGGCGGACGGGGTTCGCGAGGCGCTCGGCCGCACCCACCTGCCGTGGGACCTCGACTTCGTGGAGGGGGTCCCGGTCGAGTGCCACCTGACGTCCCACGAGCTGGCCGACGGCGCCCTCGTGGAATGCCACAGCGGCCTGCTGGCCGGGCGACGGCGGCCCCTGCGGACGGGGGTCGACGACGAACACGTCGGGCTGCTGGTCGTGCTGGAGGGTCGCGAACAGGTCCGTCAGGGCGACGTGGCCGTGGACCTGCGGGCCGGCGACGCGTTGCTGTGGCGGTCGGGCCTTCCCGCGTCGTTCCGGGTCATCGAGCCGCTGCACAAGCTGACGTTGTTGCTCCCCGCCGATCGGCTGCGCGGGGTGTCGCCGGGTCCGATCGACCTCCCGGCGACGCGGGCCATGACCGGCCTGCTCACCAGCCACATGCGCGCCCTCGCGGGGCTCGCCCGCCAGGTCCCGGCGGCACAGGCCGGGTTCGTGGTCGACGTCGCACTGGACCTGCTCCGCCGGGCGGTGCGGCCCGGGGACGGCCCCGGCACGCGACACGATCGGCTGGTCCGGGCGGCCGTCTCGATCATCGAGGGTTCGCTGGACGACCCGTCGTTGTCGCCCGGCCACATCGCCGACCGCCTGGGGGTGTCGCCCCGCTGGCTGCATACGGCGTTCGCGGAGACCGACAGCACCGTGGCCTCGACCATCCGCCGTCGACGGCTCGAGCGGGTGCGCGCCGACCTGGCCGACCCCGCGATGGACGACACCACGATCACGACGATCGCGTTCCGCTGGGGCTTCACCGACGCCGCGACCCTCAGCCGGCAGTTCCGCAGGGCGTTCGGCACGACCCCGTCGGCCTCCCGCGCCTCGACGCGCTGAACCCGGAATCGGGCCCGAGGGTCGTCCGGGTTACCCTCCGATGTCCATGCCTTCCCCGCGCCGCCTCCCCCACGGGCCGATCGATCGCGCGCCCGTCGACCGCGGACGTCCTCGCCGATGAGCCGGTCCGTGGCGTTCGTGCTGCACAGCCACCTGCCCTGGTTCCGACGCAACGGCACCTTCCCGGTGGGCGAGGAGTGGCTGTTCCAGTCGTGGTCGGAGTCCTACCTGCCGCTGATCGACGTGCTGGAGCGGCTGGCGGCCGACGGGCACCGTGACCTGCTGACGCTCGGCATCACCCCGGTGCTGGCCGAGCAGATGGCCGACCCGTACCTGCTGGGCGAGTTCCACGGCTGGCTCGGCCGTCGACTGCTGGACCTGCAGTGGACCCGGTCCGCCGCACCGGTCCACGACAAGGCCGCCCTCGGGGCGGTGTGGACCCATCACTGGGCCCGCCAGTCCCGCCTGCTGGAGCAGCTCGAGGACGGGTTGCTGGCCGAGGGGTTGGTCGCCCCCCTGGCCCGCCTCGCCGACGCCGGCGTGATCGAGCTGCTCGGCGGGCCGGCCACCCACCCCTACCTGCCGTTGATGGACTCCCCCGACCTGATCCGTGGCCAGATCGCCGACGGGCTGGCGACGGGCGAGCGGCTGTTCGGCCACCGCCCGACCGGCGTGTGGACCCCCGAGTGCGGCTACCGGCCCGCCGGCCGGGTGGGCGACCCGACGGCACCACCGCAGCACGTCATGCCCGACGGCACCCCGATCCTTCGTCCCTCCGAGGCCGACCTGCCGGGTCTGGAGGCGTTCTGGGCCGAGGCCGGCGTGGACCACCTCGTCCTCGACGGCCCGACCCTGGCCCGGGCCGCCGGTGCGCCGCAGCGGGACTGGTCGACCCTCGCCGGGGTCATGCACCCCGTCGGCGACCCCCTCGACGTGCTGGACGGACCGGTCTGGATCGGCGACTCCGACGTCGCCGCGTTCGGCCGCAACCTGGCGGTCTCCTACGCGGTGTGGAACCCCCATGGTGGGTACCCGGCCGACGAGTGGTACCGCGACTTCCACATGATCGACCTCGAGGGCGGCTTCAAGTCCTGGCGGGTCACCGACACCACGTCGCTGTCCAAGCAGCCGTACCGGCCCGAGGTCGCCGCCGAGCGGGTTCGTGCCCACGCCGAGGACTTCGTCGCGCTGGTCCGCCGCCACCTCGACCCACGACCCGACGGCGCCACCGTGGTCGCGGCCTACGACACCGAGCTGTTCGGCCACTGGTGGTACGAGGGCCCGCAGTGGCTGGAGGCGGTGCTGCGCGGACTGGCCGCGGCCCCCAACGTGCAGCCGACGACGCTGCGGCGCCGCCTCGACGACCAGCCGCCGACGACCCGGCTGGCGCTGCCGGAGTCCTCGTGGGGCTGGGGCAAGGGCCATGCGGCATGGGTGACCGACGAGACCCGCTGGATCTGGTCGGCCATCCGCGATGCCGAGGCACGGTTCCTGACCCTTCCCGCGGGTCCGTCGCGCGACGCGGCGTGGCGACAGCTGGTGATGCTCCAGGCGTCGGACTGGCCGTTCATGATCGCCCGGGAGCAGTCCCCCCAGTACGCGGTCGAGCGCGTCAAGACCCATCTGGCGCGGTTCGAGCAGGCCTGCGCGGGCCGGGACCTGGCGGAGCTGGCCCATGTCGACGACCCGGTCGGGGCCGGCGTCCCGGGGGTCATCGCGGCACCGCGGACCTGACGCGGCCGGGTCCTCAGCGCAATCCTTCTGAATCCCTTGCGGCCGTGACGCCACCTTGCACTGGCGGTCCATACGCGGCAGGTTGCGCACTGGGCGCACCCGCCCAGAGGGACAGAGAGGTATCACGTGTCGAACCAGCCACCGCCACCGTTCGGGCAGCAGCCCCCGCAAGGGGGGTACGACCCCGCAGGCCAGCCACCGCCACCCGGCGGGCAACCACCCGGCTTCGGCGGGCCCCCGCCCGGCTTCGGCGGTCAGGGATTCGGCGGCCAGCCCCCGGGGGGCCAGCAGCCGCCCGGTGGGCAGCCCCCGCAGGGCTTCGGCGGTCCCCCTCCGGGTGGACCTCCCGGCTTCGGTGGCCCTCCCGGCTTCGGCGGCGGTGACTTCCAGCCCCCCAAGAAGAGCAACGCCCCCATCATCTTCGGCATCATCGCCGCGCTGGTGATCATCGGTGGCGGCGTCGGCGCGTTCTTCCTGCTCAGCGGAGACGACGACGAACCCGTGGCCGTGGCCACGACCGAGGCCTCGACCGAGGACGCCACCGAGGCGACCGAGGCGGCCACCACGGAGGAGGCGGCGACCGATCCGGCCACGGAGGCCACGTCGGAGGAGGTGCCGCCGGCGCCGCCCGCACCGACCCCACCCCCCGCGCCGTCGATCCCCGAGGCCACCGAGGCCACGACCGCACCGGCTGCCCCGCCGGGCGGATCCGACGACATGTCAATGGGCGAGAGCGCCAACGGTGAGATCACCAGCGCCGCCCCGTCGGTCGACTTCTTCTTCGACGCCACCTCTGGCGCGGCCGTGGAGATCTCCATGATCGCCCTGGCCGACAGCCTCGACCCCGTGCTGCGCCTCTACGACCCGTCGGGAGCGCTCGTCGAGGAGAACGACGACTTCGACTTCTCCGAGAGCCGCAACTCCCGGATCTCCACGACGCTGCCGGCCGACGGGCAGTACCGGATCGAGGCCACCTCCTTCGCCGGCACGACCGGCCCGTTCGAGATCACGCTGACCTTCCCGTCGGTGCTGACCGACACCGACGAGCTGTCGGAGGCCGTGCCGGAGATCTCCTACGAGTACGAGGGCGTCGTCGGCCAGCGCATCCGCATCGACATGGTCGGCACCAACGAGCGCACCGACCCCCTGCTGCGCCTGATCGGCCCGGACGGCACCGAGGTCGCCCAGGACGACGACGGCGGCGAGGGGCTCAACGCCCGGCTGGAGTACACCATCGACCAGCCGGGGACCTACACGGTTGTCGCCACGGCGTTCGCCAGCGGCTACGGGCCCTACGAGATCACGCTGACGGAGTTCTGACCCCGTCCTCGTCCCCCGTGTCACGGGGAGTCGACGCGTCGCCGGACCGATCATCGGTCCGGCGATGCTGGTCCTCGGGTTCGGCGGTGGCTGCGACCGCGTCCTCGTCGGACGTCCGGTTCCTCAGCGTCCGGTCCTTCAGCGCCCGGTCCTTGAGGACCCCGTCGACACGTTCAGCGCCCTCCTCCACCAGCCGGCGGATCATCCGCAGGGGCTGGCGGACCGCATCGTCGGCACGCTCGACGAGCCAGCCGAACGGGTACGCCCACGCATGCATGTCGGCCGGCTGGGATGCGGCCACGCTGGCGATCCACTTCCCGGCCGGGGTGTCGGGCTGCTCGGCGTCGGGTTCGGGGATGGGCACGTCGACGCGATAGACGCCGGCCTCCTCGCGCACGAACGTGCCGTCGAGCTGGGCGAAGATCTCCAGCATGGCCTTGTTCTCCGCCAGCACGTAGTTGCGGAACGTCCGGATGCCGCGCTCCCACGCGAGCGGCTCGAGCTTGCCCAGCAGGGTCGTGCCGATCCCCCGGCCCTGGTAGTCGTCGAGCACGGTGACGGCCGCCTCGGCGATCGTCGGGTCGTCGGCCAGGCGGATGTAGCGCGCCACGCCGATCCCCGGCGCCCCCTCGATGTCGGGGTCCAGCGCGATCAGCGCCTCGTGGTCGTGGTGGTCGACCTGCGTCAGGTAGTCCAGCTGCGAGGACGACAGCCGCTGGACCGCGCTGTGGAACCGCAGGTAGCGCGACCGGGGCGACAGCAGCTGCAGCCCCTCCTCGATCCGCCTGCGGTCGGTCGGGCGGATGGGACGGACCCACATGCGGGACCCGTCGCGCAGGCGCACCTCGTCGACCGAACGAGGGTCCTCGTCGGGGTGGGAAGGGGATCTGTCGGAACGGCGAAGGTCGTTCATCAGGAGAAACGGTAGCTGTAGCAAGCACCTAACGTGCCCACGTCCGGACAGCGGCCAACCGTCCGGTCGGAGACGATCCGGACTAGTCATACACTCGACGGCGGTGATCCGACGGTTCGTGTTGCGTCTGGCGATCGCGCTGACCACGACGATCGCGATCGTGGCGTTGCTGCTGGTGGGGGCCGGCTACCTCGCCCTGAACACCGAGTGGCGCCTGCCGCCCGCCCGCGAGCTCGGCAGCCCGTCGTCGCTGTTCGACCGCGACGGCACCCCGTGGTACCGGTTCGCCGCGGAGGTCGAGCACCAGTACGTCCCGCTGGCGGCCATCTCGCCGTTCCTGCAGGACGCCGTGCTGGCGACGGAGGACCATCGCTTCTACGACCACCAGGGCGTCGATCCGCTCGGCGTCGTGCGTGCGGTGTGGCAGAACGTGTCCGAGCGGGAGATCCGCGAGGGTGCCTCGACCCTCACCCAGCAGTACGTGAAGAACGCCTTCACCGGGTCCGAGCGCACGTTCAGCCGCAAGATCCGCGAGGCGGTGCTCGCGGTGCAGCTGGAGAAGGACCTGTCGAAGGAGGAGATCCTCGAGGCCTACCTGAACCGTGCCTACTTCGGCGAGGGGGCCTACGGCGCCGAAGCGGCCGCGGTCACCTACTTCGGGATCGGGGCGGCCGAGCTGGACCTGGCGCAGGCGGCCACGATCGCCCAGACGCTCGGGCGACCGGCCGACTACTCCCCCATCGACGACCCCGAGGGCACCCTCGAGCGACGCAACCGGGTGCTCGACGAGATGGTGCGGTACGGCTTCGTCGAGCAGGCGGCGGCCGACGCCGCGCGGCTGCAACCCCTCGGCATCGTGCCCGCCACCAACTCCGCGCCGGCCGCGCCGTACCTGGTGGAGGAGATCCGCCGCCAGCTGCTGGACGCCTACGGGCCGGACCTGCTGTACAAGGGCGGCCTGCAGATCACCGCCACGGTGGAGCTGGACCAGCAGTGGGCCCTGGAGCGGGAGATGGTGGACCACCTGCCGGAGGAGGTCGGGTTCGAACCGGCCGCGGTCGCGCTGGACCCGACGACCGGGGACGTCCTGGCGGCATGGTCGGGACGGGGGTTCGAGGTCTCCCAGGTCGACCTGGCGCTGAACCCCGACTACGGTCGCCCGTCGGGGTCGACGTTCAAGGTCTTCGCGCTGGCGGCCGCGCTGGAGCAGGGCTACACCCTGGAGTCGTCGTGGGCCGCGCCCGGGCAGATCACGATCGGCGACTGGAGCCCGCGGGGCGGTGGCTGCGGCGGCCGGTGCTCGCTGCGGCAGGCGACGGCCAGCTCGGTCAACACCGTGTTCGCGCAGGTGGCCGAGGCGGTCGGGTCGGGTCCGATGACGCAGATGGCGACCCGGCTCGGGGTCCGGTCCACGCTGCGCGACAACGACCTGACCCAGGTGCTGGGCACCTCGTCGGTGACCGCGCTGGACATGGCGAGCGCCTTCGGCACGCTGGCCAACGACGGGGTGGCCTGCCCTGCCCGGCTGGTGCTGGAGGTCACGGGCCCGGACGGTGAGGCGCTGCTCCCGCCGGATCCGCGTCAGCCCGACCCCGACGACGTCGAGCAGTGGTCCCGCCGTATGGGCGCGGAGGGCTGGGACGTCGCCGACGATCCCGGCGCGTTGGGACGCTGCTACCGGGCCGTGGCGCCCGGCGTGGCCCGCCGAGCCAACCTTGCGCTGCAGGACGTCGTCGACGGCGGGACGGGCCGGCGTGCCGACATCGGCATCCCCCAGGCCGGCAAGACCGGGACGACGTCGGACTCCGCGCAGGTGTGGTTCGTCGGCTACACGCCCGACCTGGCGCTGTCGGTGATGGTCAGCCACATCGACGGCGACATCCCCCTGCGGAACCTGCCGGGCTGCTCGGCGGCCTGCTACGGCGGGCAGCTGCCGGCCACGATCTGGGCCGACCTCGCCCCGGTGCTGCTGGAGGGGGTGGAACCGCGCGAGTTCCCCGAGCCGGGCGAGGGCGACGAACGCGACGGGGACAACCCGACGCCACCGCGAGGCCCCTCGTCGCTGGTCACCAACCCCCAGCCACCCCGACCTGCGCCGGCGCCGGTTCCCACGGTGCCCCAGCCGTCGGCCGCGCCCGAACCGCCTCCCCCGACGACCGTGCCCCCACCACCGCCTCCACCGCCGCCGGCGGACGACCCACCGGGTCCCAACGGCGGCATCGTCGGCGGCCTGCTCGGCCGCGACGGTGACGACGACCCCGACGACGGGGGCGGCTGAGCCGGCGGACCGGGTCAGCCGGGCAACCGGACCTCCACGCCGGCATCGATGCCGCCGGTGATCTCGACCCGGCCGTCGGCCAAGAGGCCGACGGTGACCGGCACGAGGGTGTCGCCGGTGTCGTCGACGACCCTGACCGCGGGGGTGCCGGATGGGTCGGCGACAAGCGCGGCCACGGGGACCGTGACCGCGGCGACGGCACCGTCGGCGATCCGGCTGACGGTGATGGCCGAACCGTCGGGCCGGTCCGACAGGTCCAGGTCGGTGGTGACGTGCAGGGTGCGGGTGCCGACCGCGTCGACGGTGCCGCCCTCCACGGCGCTGCTGCGGGCCGAGACCACGCCGGTGCCGACCTCGTGGTCGTCGACCAGCAGCGTGACGGCGGTGCCGACCTCCCAGTCCCGTGCCTCGTCGGCGGGGGCGGGGACCACGACGACCTGCTGCTGGCCGCCGACGCTCAGCACCGAGGCACCCGAGGACAGGCTGGCTCCGACGATGGCGTCGTGGCGCAGGATCGTCGCCGGCGCGTCGAGCAGGAACACCTCGTCTGTGGTGACAACGCCGTCGGGGTCGGTGCGTCCGAGGTCGGCCTCCCAGGCCTCGACTGCGCTGGCGGTGGCCGCGGTGTAGGTGGCGTCGACGGTCAGGTCGTCGTCGCCGTAGCCGAGCGCGACCAGCGAGGCCTCCAGCAGCGCGACGTCGTCGCCGTCGTCGGCGTCGGTGTCGAGGTCGCGGTACCAGACCCCGTCGCCGATCAGGACGACGACGGGTTCGGCGTCCAGCGTCCATGCCACGCTGCCGAGGTCCAGGCGTTCGCCCACCCCGGCGATCGACGTCAGCGTCGCACCGCCGGCGGCCACGCCCGCGCCGGCCTCGACGACGCCGCCGGTGCCACCGGTCCCGCCCCCGGGCGGGGTGGACGTCCCCGCGGCCTGGCCACCGGTGCGGTCGCCGCCGCCGCCGGCATCACCGTCCTGCGCGTCACCTGCCGAGTCGTCGGGCCGGCCAGTTGCGTCCGCGTCCTCGCAGTCGACGTCATTGGTGTCGTTGATGTCGCCGGTGTCCGTGGGCAGTGACTCGGGTTCCGCGGTCGGCGTCGGGTCGGGGGTCGGCGTCGGATCGACCTCCGGTTCTGCTGACGGCGAAGTGTCGGGCACGCAGGCCTGCTCCGACGGGGTGGGCTGAGGTGCGGGCTCCTCCGTCTGCGCCGACTCCGCCGTGGCCGTCGGCGATGGGTCGACCGGCGGCGTGGTGGTCGTCGGCGCCGGGTCGACCGTCGGCGTGGGCGTGGGTTCGGCGGCCGCCGGAGCGTCGGCAGGCCCCGTGGCGGCCGGTTCGTTGGTGGCGGGTTCAGTGGCGGTTGACGTGGTGGCCGGCACCGGTGCTGGGTCGTCCGTGGTGTCCTGCGCCGTCTTCTGCCCGCGCTGTCCGGCAACGGCGGCCTGGCCCGCGGCGACGGCCCCGTCGTCGGTCGACACCGGGACGGCCAGGACGCCACCGCCGACGGTCAACGTGCGTTCGTCGGCACGCTCGACGGTGCCGTCCAGCGTCGCGTCGACGACGAGCTCGGCGGCCTCGGCGACGGCCACGGGGCCCGGAGCGTCGCCGACGGTCGTCTCGGCCGCCCCGGAGACCGCGCTGGTGCCGAGGGCCGCCCAGGCCACGCCGAGGACGACGGGGACGGCCAGCACCCGGACGACGCGACGGGACGTCGACGAGGGGACGTGTTCGATGGTGGGCATGTCAGACGGTCCTCAGGGCATCGGTTGGTGACAGGCGGGACGCGCGCAGCGCCGGGTACAGGCCGGCGAACGCGCCGATGAACAGGGCGGCACCGAGGCCGGCGGCCACGGCGACGCTGGGGATCACGACGGGCCAGCTGCGGAAGGTGCCGTAGGCGATGGTGACCCCGACGCCGAGGGCGACGCCGAGGAGGCCCCCGAGGCCCGACAGGACCAGGGACTCGCCGAGGAACTGGATGGTGACGTGCCGCCGGGTGGCGCCGAGCGCCCGGCGCAGGCCGATCTCGGACCGCCGTTCGAGGACGGAGATGACCATGACGTTGGCGATGCCCACACCACCGACGAGCAGCGCGACGGCGCCGAGGCCGAGGAAGAGGGAGGTGAACGCGTCGCTGGCGGCCGCCCGGGCCTCGATGGCGTCGCTCGGCCGGGACACCTCCACCTGGTCGGGGTTCTCGGGGTTGGTGGTCGCGGGGATGACCGCCTGGACGTCGTCGACCAGCTCGGGATCGACCCGGAGGTGGATGACCTCGGGGGTGATGTCGGCCTCCAGCAGGGACGCCGCGATGCCGGTGCCGACGATGGCGGACCGGTCGATGTCGGGGGCCAGCGGCAGCTCGTCGAGGATGCCGATGACGGTGAACCACTGCTCGCCCAGCCAGATGCGGACGCCGTCGCTGACGTCGTCGATGCCCAGCCGCTGGGCGGTGACGGCACCGAGGACGGTCACCGGCAGGTCGCTGCGGACCGCGTCGAGCCACTCGCCGTCGGCGACGGTGCCGACGAGGGTGTCCAGCAGGTCGGTGTCGGCGGCCTTCACGCTGATGCCGCCGGTCAGGTCCTCGGGCACGAGGTCGTTGCGGTGGACCGTGGCGGTCACCGACGTCACCGACGACACCGACTCGACCGGGCCGATGCGGGAGAGCATGGCGTCGGCGGTGTCGGGCAGGACGGCGTCGTCGGCGCCCAGGCCGAACCCGATGCCGGCCTGCACGCTCAGCAGGTTGGTGCCCAGGTCGTCGAGCTCCGACAGCAGGTCGGCCCGCGAGGACTCGGAGATGCCGAGGACGGCGACCATGGCGGCGATGCCGATGGCGATGCCCAGCGCCGACAGGGCCGTGCGCATCCGTCGGGACCGCAGCCCGACGGTGGCGACGCGGACGACGTCGGCGACATGCAGGGCGCTGGCCGGGACGGTGGTCCGGCGGCGCGACGGGCGGAGTCGCATCACGCCACCCCTGCCACGGCGGAGTCCACGACCAGGCTGCCGTCGCGGATCTCGATCCGGCGCGGCAGGGACGCCGCGATCTCCCTGTCGTGGGTGATGACCACGATGGTCGACCCTTCCTCGTGCAGCTGGTGTAGCAGCGCCACGATGGCGGCGCTGGAACGGGAGTCGAGGTTGCCGGTGGGTTCGTCGGCGAGGACCACGGAGGGTCGGCCGACGAGGGCCCTGGCGACGGCGACGCGCTGGCGTTCGCCACCCGACAGCGTCTCGGGGTTGTGGTCCAGGCGGTGGGCCAGGCCCACCCGTTCCAACGCCTCGGCGGCACGTCGGCGACGTTCGCGGAGGGGCAGGCCGGTGTAGAGCAGCCCGTCGGCGACGTTGTCGACCGCGGACAGCCCCGACAGCAGGAAGAACTGCTGGAAGACGAAGCCGATCTCGCGGGCGCGGAGAGCGGACAGATCGGCGTCGCGGAGGGTGGCGACGTCGTGGCCGGTCACGACCACCGTCCCCTCCGTCGGTCGGTCCAGCGTGCCGGTCAGGTTCAGCAGCGTCGACTTGCCGGACCCGGACGGGCCGACGATGGCCAGCAGCTCGCCGCGACGGACGGTCAGGTCGATGCCGTGCAGGACCCTGGTGGGCGGATCGCCCGGGTAGGCCTTGGTGACCCCGCGCAGCTCGAGGACCGGTTCGGGCCCGTCTACGAGTGCGGTCACGACGGCACCACCACGCTGGTGCCCGGCTCGACGCCGGTGACCGCGACGAACCCGTCGGCGAAGGTGCCGACCTCGACGCCGACCAGGCCGGTGCTGCCGCCGTCCACCACCTCCAGGGCGTAGCCACCCTCGGCGAGCGCCAGCAGGGCCGTCACGTCGACGGCGACGACGTCGTCCTCCCGGGCGGTCTCGACCGTCACCGCGACCGTGCCGGCCTCGATGTCGGTCGCCGTCGGGTCGTCCAGGGTGATGATGACGGGCACCGACGGGTCGCTGGTCGTGTCGGTCTCGGTGTCGGTCGTCGACTCCGCGTCGACGCCGATCGTGGCCACGGTGCCGGTCGTGGGCGTGCCGTCGGGCAGCTCGAGGTCCACGGTGGCCCCCAGCGGCAGCTGGTCGAGGTCGTCGGTGTCGAGGTCGACGGCGACGACCAGCTCCGTGCCGGTCGCCGACAACAGCTCGCTGCCGGCCTGGACGCGGCTGCCGACGTCGGCAGCAACGCTGTCCACCCGGACCGTGCCGGTGGTGAAGACGACGTCGGCGACGCCCACCTCGCCGTCGGGGTCGAGGCGACCGAGGGCGGTCTCCCATGCCTCCACCGCCGTGGCCGTGACGCTGGTGAAGGTCTCGTCCACGGTGAGGTCGAGGTCGGCAGCGTGGCCGGACGCCACCAGCCACTCCTCGAGCTGCTGGACGTCGGGGCCGTCCTCCACGCTGGTGTCGAGGTCGCGGAACATCGGGATGGCGCCGGCCAGCAGGACGGTCGGCTCGAGGTCGACGGCCACCAGGACGTCGCCGGGCTGCAGGACGGTCCCGACGGTCGCGGCGGACGTGACGACCCCCTCGGCCGCGGCGACCAGGGTGCTGGACTCGCCGTAGCCGAGCGTGCCCTGCAGCTCCTCGGTGGCGACCATGTCGCGGACAACCACCTCGGTGGTGGCCGGGGGCGTGGCCCCGACCGTCGCGTCCTCGGCGGTGTCGGACGGGCTGTCGGCCTGGGTGGCCATCGCGTAGCCCACGGCGGACAGCCCGCCGACCACGGCGAGCAGGATGACGAGCAGCCGGCGCATCACTGTCCCTGCCCGCCTGCGCTGCTCGGGCCACCCGCGCCGCGCCCGGCGCCGAACGGCGCGCCGTCCTCGCCGAAGGCGGTGGCCTGACACGTCTCGAGGTCGGCCTGGACGGTTGTGTCGGCGCGGTCGAGGCCCGCGAACATCTGGCCGAAGCCACCGCCGGGACCGCCACCCCCGTCGAGGGTCGGGTCGGCGACGTCGTGGCCGAGGTCGCGCATGCACTGGGCGAAGACGAGCGCCTGGTCCTGCAACGCGGTCAGGTCCTCGTCGCTGAACTCGAACCCGCCCCGCTGCAGCGGCGGCTCGCCGCACACGTCGAAGGCCTCCTGGCGGCCGGCGTCGTCCCGTCCGCCACCGGCCGTCACGTCAGCACCGGCTTCACCGGGCTCGGGACGGTCGCCGCCGCCGGGCGGGGCCAGGGTGAGGTTGCCGTCGGCGTCCACGGTGGGGTCGTCGATGTCGATGCCCTCCCCCCGCATGCACTCCACCCAGTCCAGCAGGTCCTCCTCCGTGACCTCCTCCTCCGCGGCGGTACCGATGTCGGACTCGGTGTCTGCGGCGACGTCGGCCGACACGAGGGACGCGACGCCCTCGGCGGCAGCGGGGTCGTCCCCGCCGCCGCACGCAGAGGCGACGAGGGCGAGGGCCAGCAGCGGGACCAGGAAGCGGGGGACGCGCCTTCGCGTGTCCCGGCAGGTCACGGTCGACGATGGTGTGGGAGTGCTCATGCCGCGGGATGCTGCGGCGCCCGTCTGAGGCCCGGCTGGGACGAACACGAGAGCTTTCCGAGAACTCGCGGACCCACGGCCGGCGCACGGCGGACTCTCAGGGAACTCCCAGGATCGCCGCGCATGCTGTCGACCCATGACGGCACAACACCTGCTCCTGGTCGACGACGAGGACAACCTGCGCACCATGCTCGTGGCAGCCCTGCGGCACCACGGCTTCGGGGTCGAGGGGGTCGGATCCGGCCTCGAGGCGTTGCGGGCGCTGGAGCGGACGACACCCGACGCCGCGGTGCTGGACGTCATGTTGCCCGACATCGACGGCTTCGAGGTGTGCCGCCGCATGCGTGCCCGCGGCATCGCGGTCCCCACGGTGTTCCTGACCGCTCGTGATGCCCTCGAGGACCGTGTCCACGGCCTGACGATCGGCGGGGACGACTACCTGACCAAGCCGTTCAGCCTGGAGGAGCTGGTCGCCAGGATCACCGCGGTCCTGCGGCGGGCCGGCGCGGTGCCCACGGGCCAGCAGCTGTCGTGTGCGGACCTGGAGATGGACGAGGCGGCCCATCGGGTGACCCGTGCCGGAGCACCCGTCCACCTGTCGGCGACGGAGTTCAACCTGCTGCGCTGCCTGCTGCGCAACGCCGGACGGGTCATGTCGAAGGCCCAGATCCTCGACGAAGTGTGGCGCTACGACTTCAACGGCGACGGTGGCGTGGTCGAGACCTACATCGGGTACCTGCGCCGCAAGCTGGACGACGGCCACGACCCGAAGCTGATCCACACGATCCGCGGGGTCGGGTACGTCCTGCGTGAGAACCCGTGAGCCTGCGCGCCCGGCTCGTCGCCGGGATGGTGGTCGTGGTGGTGGCGCTGGCGGCAGCCGGCTGGATCACCGTCACCACCACCCGGGAGCACCTGATGCATCAGGTCGACGAGCAGCTCCTGGGCCTCGGCGGATTCGGCCGCTTCGGCATCGCCCCGCAGGGGACCAACCGACCGGAGGGGGCGTTGCCTCCCGAGCTGCCCGAGGTGCCCGCGCTACCCACGCTGCCCGAGGACGTGGCGAGCAACCCCGAGGCCACCGCCGCGGACGCCGAGGACCGGGCACCCACCCCGGTGTGGATCGGCGTCCTCGGCGTCGATGGCACGGTGACGACCGTCTCACGACCCACCTTCGGTGACGAGCACCCCGGTCCGGACGTCGAGGAGGTGGCCGCGGCGGTGGCCGACATCGACGAGCCCGACGGGACGCTGGTCACCGTCGACAGCGACCCGTCGGGCGTCCGGTACCGCGTCCGTGTCGTTGCCACCCCCGACGACGACGGGCTCCGCCTGATCGCCCTGCCGCTGGATGACGTCGACGCCGCTGCCGGCCGGCTCGCCGTCGTGGTGGCCTCCGCGACGGCCGGTGCGGCGCTCGTGCTGGTGTTCGTGATCGGCGCGGTCGTGCGGTTGGGTGTGACGCCCCTGCGTCGTATGACCCGGGCCGCCACGGTCATCGCCGACGGCGACCTGTCGCATCGTGTGTCGCACGGCGACTCGCGGACGGAGGCGGACCAGCTGGGCAAGGCCCTCAACCGCATGATGGAGACCATCGAGGAGGCCTTTGCCGACAAGGACGCGACCGAGCAACGGCTGCGCCGCTTCGTCGCCGACGCCTCCCACGAGCTGCGCACCCCCACCTCGACGATCCGGGGCTACGCCGAGCTGTACCGGCTCGGTGGGCTGGCCGATCGCGCCGCCATGGACGACGCGATGTCGGCCACCGAGCAGGAGGCCGCGCGGCTCGGGCGGCTGGTGGACGACCTGCTGCTCCTGGCCCGTACCGACCGCGGCCGCCCACTGGACGCCGCGCCCGTCGACCTGTCCGTCGTCGCTGCCGACGTGGTCCGCAACGCCCGCGTGGCCCACGAGGACCACCGGGTGGCGCTGGACGTGGTGGACGGTGCGGTCGTGATCGGCGACGCCGACCGCTTGCGACAGGTGGTCGGCAACCTCGTCGACAACGCCGTGCAACACACGCCCGACGGGACCACGGTCCGGGTCGTGACCGCCATCGACGACGGCCACGTCGTGGTGCGGGTCAGCGACGACGGGCCCGGCATCCCCTCCCACGTGGGGGCCCAGGTGTTCGCCCGGTTCTGGCGCGCCGACGAGTCCCGCACCCGGGCGTCGGGCGGCAGCGGGCTGGGCCTGTCGATCGTGCAGTCCATCGTCGAGGCGCACGGCGGGGACATCGCGTTGTCGGACACACTCGGTGGCGGCGCGACGTTCGCGGTCAGGCTGCGGCAGGCTCCGGCAGCGGTACGCGCTCGCCGTGGCCATGCCCCTGCCCTCGGCCTCCCGACGGGGTGACCAGCCAGACCTTCGCTGCCCCCATCGCCCGCCAGCCACCGTCGGTCGGCGACCACACCACGGCGGTGTCCTCGTCGACGCCGACGATCGTCTCGCCCCGGTCGATCACCAGCGACGACACCGCGCCGGCGATCCGTCGGGCGAACCCGAAGCGGTCGAAGTGCGGGATGGTGGCCACGGGGCCAGCCAGCCCCAGCCCCTCAACCGGGTGGGTGCGCATCGTCAGGGTCGTTCGGCCCAGGGCCATCGCCCCGGCCGAACAGCCGGCGAGCGCCGCCCCGGCCCGCCATGTGGCCGCGATCGCCTCGCCGAGCGGTGTCCCTCGCAGGCTGTCGGCGAGGTGCCCGGGGTTGCCACCCGACAGGTAGACCAACCCGACACCGTCGAGCAGGTCGACGAACCGGTGGTCCATCGCCGCGTCACGGTCGCGCACGTCGACCTCGACCACCTCGGCGTCGAGCCCCGCGTAGTGCCGGTGCGCTAGGTCGAACCAGCGTCGGACGCTGCGGTCGCCCTCGGGCCCCGCCGCGGTCGGCAGGACGGCGACCCGGCGTGGTCGCCCGTCCAGCAGGCCGGCATCGACGTCGGCCATGGCCGGCAGGAACTCGCCGCTGCCGACCAGGGCAAGCGGGCCGGCGGTGGTGGCCGTCACGTCGGTCATCGGACACGAGTCTGTCAGGTCGAGGGGGTCGAGACGTCGACGCCCGGTGCACCGCACCTCCGGATCCCGGATCCCCGAGCCGACCGACGGGCCCGTGGTCTAGCATCCACCCCGTGAAGCTGGCTGGGTTCGAGCGGCTGTCCGAGATCGGTTCGGGCGCCTTCGGGACGGTCTATCGGGCGTGGCAGGTCGACTTCCAGCGCGAGGTCGCCATCAAGGTGCTCCACGACACCCGGGCCAGCGAGGAGGACATCGGCCGGTTCGAGCGCGAACGCCGTGTCCTCGGCGGCCTGTCCAGCCACCCGCACATCGTCACCGTCCACGCAGCTGGCACCACCGAGTCGGGCCACCGCTACATCGTGATGGCCTTCCTCGACCGTGGGGACTGGGCCGGCCGCATCGCCTCCAGCACCCGCCTGGACGTGCCGGAGGTCCTCGACGTCGGGGTGAAGCTGTGCGGGGCGCTGGCCACCGCGCACGACGCCGGCATCGTGCACCGCGACATCAAGCCCGACAACATCCTGCTGGACGAGTTCGGCGAGCCACAGCTGGCCGACTTCGGGATCGCCCGAACCCAGCAGACCCGCCAGCTCACGGTGCAGGGTGGTCTGCTCGGCACCGTCGCCTACATGGCGCCCGAGGCCTTCGACGGGGCCGTGACCCCGGCCACCGACCTGTGGTCGCTGGCCGCCACGCTCCACCATGCGCTGCTCGGCAGCCCGGCATACCGACGGCCCGAGATGATCCAGACGATGTACGCCATCCTCAACGACGAGCTGCCGTCGCTGGAGGAGATGGGCGTCCCGCCGGTCGTGGAGGAGGCGGTCACCGCCGGGCTGGCGCGGGCACCAGCGGACCGGCCGCCTGACGCGGCGACCTTCGGTCGGATCCTCCAGCAGGCACAGGCAACCCTCGGGTTGTCCCCCACGCGGCTGCTGCAGCGTGGTGTCCAGCCGGGCCCGCTGCCGACGGCCCATGCCGTGGGTCCGTCGCCGCCCACGAGGGTTGCGGGCGAGGCCACCGACGGCCCTCCGATCGCATCCGGCCCGGCGACCGTGCCCGTCCCGGGCCTCGCGAGGTTGGAGGAGGCCCGGGTCAGGTGGCTGACCGGCGACGTCCCCAGCGCCGAGCAGCTGCTCGCCGAGCTGGCGGACGACGACAACGGGATGGTGGCCGACCGGGCCCGCGTCGGCCTGGCCGAGATCGAGGCGGCCCGGGGCGACGTCGGTGCCGCGATCGGCCACCTGCGGCCGCTCGTCACCGAGCACGGCCCGGCGCGGGAGCACGCCGCCATCACCCTCAGCAGGCTGCTGGCGGCGATGGGCGACCCCGACGGGGCGATGACCAGCCTGGCCCGCGCCAGCGCGTGGCCCGGGGAGGCACGTGGCGACCTGCTCGCGGAGTACGCCGACCTGCTGCAACGCATGGGCGAGGAGGACGTGGCACGCGACGTCATCCGGACCGCTGCCGACCTGCCGGACGGGCAGGGGCAGGGGGCGCTGCTGCTGGGGGCGGCGCTCGACCTCGCGACGGGCAACCTTGCCCGGGCCGAGGCGGTGAGCACGCGCGTGGAGTTCGAGGCCAAGGACGTCGAGACGGCCGGGCTGGCGATCATCGTGCAGGGCAACTGCGCCGAACGGGTCGACCCGGATCGTGCGATCGCCTGCTACCGGCGTGTCGTCGACGGGGACTTCCCGCCGGAGCCCGTGGCGATCGCGCTCCTGGAGCTGCAGGCGCTCCACCGGGACCTCGGCGACGCCGAGGTGGCGACGGCGATGGCCCGCCGGCTGGTCGACGGTGGCCATCCCGTCGCGGCTCCGCTCGCGGGGGTCCTGGAGGCCGCCGAGCTGGCCGGCCGCGGCGACCTGTCGGCAGCCGAGGGCTGGTTGCGCACGGCGGAGGACCTCGGGCGCCATCCCGCGAACCGGCCGATCCTCGCCTACGGCCGGGCCGCGCTCGCGGCGGCCCGCAACGACCGAGCCGGGGTCGAGGCGGCCCTCGAACCGCTCTTCGCTGCCTACGCCACCGAGCACGGCGCGGCACTGCAGGCCGTCGCGGCCCAGCTGCTGGCCGATGCGGGTGATCCCGTGAAGGCCAGGGCGTTGCTCGAACGAGCCCTGGACCGTGGTGGGCCCGAGCACCGGGCCGAACGGCTCCTCGTCCTGGGCCTGCTGGCCGAGGCCGACGGTGACGACGAACGGGCCGACCGCCTGCTCCGCGAGGCACTCGCCGTGGGACACCCGACCGCATCCCGTCATGCACAGGTCGTCCTCGGGCGTCGGGCCCTGGTCACCGGCGACATCGACGCGGCCGAGGCCCACCTGCGTCGCGCGATCGCGTCCGGCGACTGGGCCCTCGCCCCGGAGGCCAGCGTGGGCCTGGCCGAGGCCATGCTGATGAAGGGCCGTTGGCCCCGCGCACGAACGCTGCTGGAGACGGCCGGCGAGGCACGGTCGGTCCAGGTCAGCGCCCGGGCCATGTCGATCCTCGCCGAGGAGCTCGCCGAACGTGGCGAGCAGGCCTCTGCCGAGGAGCTGCTCGTGCGTGCGGCCGCGCGGGCCGAGGTCGACACCGACGCCTTCGTCATGGTGATGCGGACCCGGGCGGCGCTGCACCGCCGTGTGGGCGAGCACGACAGCGCGCGTCAGGCGTTCCTGCGAGCGGCCGAACGGGCAACGCTGGGTGACCGCGAGGACCTGCTGCTGGAGGCTGCCCTCTCCTACGTCGACGAAGGCGATGATCCGATGGCCGTGACGGCGCTCGGACAGCTGCTGGAGTCAGTGGACGACCCGGTGGTCCTCGACCACGCGCAGCTGTTCCACGCCCATGCCCGCCTTCGGCTCGGCGAGGACGACGCGCGCCGGACGATCAGGCAGGTCGCCGACGGCGGTGGTCCAGCCGCCGTCACGGCCCTGGTCGGGCTGGCGGAGCTGTACGAGGACGAGGGACGTCCCGAGGAGGCCCGGCACCTCTACGAACGCTGGCGGGACCACGCGCCGGCGGACCCCGAGCCGCTGCGTCGCATCGCCCAGGTCCTGCTGGGTGCCGGTCGGGCGGCCGAGGCCATGGATGCGGCGAAGGCCGCCCTCGACGCGGGGGGTCCGGATCAGATGGAGCCCACCCTCCTGGTCATGGGTGACGTGCACCGGGCGCTCGGGGACACCGAGGCGGCGGCGGCCTGCTGGCGACGGGTGCTCAAGTCCGCCGATCCGGACCTGGCCGAGCACGCCGACGAACGACTGCGATCCCTCGGGCGGGGCTGACCGTCAGCCGCTGGGGGCCGGCGAGGCGCTCGGTGGGGTCGGGGGGCCGGTGGTGTCCGACGGCGTCGGCGTGGGTGCCGGCGTCGGCGTGCGGGTCGGCGTGGCCGTCGGCGTGACCGGCGGAGGCGGCGGCGCTGGAGGGGGTGGCGGCGGCGCGGGAGGGGGTGGTGGCGGGGGCAGCACCGAGTTGGGTGCCGGAACCGCCGTCGGCGCCGGGCCGAGCGGGGGCTGGCCACCGAGGTCCTCGGGGGCGCAGCTGACCAGCGTCTCGCAGACCGCCCGGATGGGCGGGACGTGCAGCAGGGTCGACTCGACGGGTCCGAAGGGTCGGTAGACGTTGCTGGCCACGGCGATGACGAAGCCGTTGCCGTCGATCACCGGGGCACCCGAGAGGTAGGAGGACAGGTTGCCGTCCAGCAGCAGGACCCGGCCGCCGACCCCGGCGACGGTCACGGGGACATCGGCCGGGAGGTCCGGCCCGGCCACCCCGAGGATGCGAGCCCTCGTTCCCGGCTGGACCGACTCCAGCGGGGCGCGCCAGCGCAGCGGCACGATGCCGCCGACGTCGATGCGGATGGTGGCCAGGTCGACGGCGTCGTCGGTCGCCAGCACCGTGCCCGGGGTGCGGCCGGACGGCAGGTACACCTCCACCTGGGTGGCGGTGCCGACGACGGTCGTGGTGGTGACGAGGAAGGTCTGGGAGTCGTCGGAGAAGAACGCGAAGGCGTTGCCGACAGCCCGGGGGCCGGCGACGGCGAAGATGCCGGCGTCGGTCGGGCCGCGATCGGTGGGAGCCGACTCCTCCTCCCCGTCGGGGGGCTCGGCCAGGCCGAGCTCGACCCGGTAGTCCTCGACGAGCCGCTCGATCTCCCCGCGGGCCTCGTCGGCGGCAGCGGAGGCCCCACCGACCTCCTCGCGGAGCGCCTCGACCCGCTGGTTGTAGACCAGGATCGTGACGCCAGCGGCGACGACCGCACCGGCGAGGGTGACGATGGCCATGAGCGGCACGATCCACAGGCCGATGCGTCGTTCGTCGCCGAACAGCACCCGTCCCGCGCGGCGGGTCCTGCCCTGGGGTGCCTGCTCCTTCACCTGCTCCTCATCGCTGTGTCGGGCGACACGCCTTGCGCGTGCCGCCCGGGAGCATAGGCGGTACTCCTAGGAGAGCTGCGCCCGGCCGAGGGTCAGGTCGCAGATCAGGTACTGCTTCGGCTGGAAGCCGCTGGCGAGCAGGGTGTCGAGGCGCAGCTGGGCGTCGGCCGGCGTCAGCCAGGTGCCCGGGTTCTCGGCGGTCTCGGCGGTGTTGTCGAAGCGGTACACGTCGAAGCCGCGGGTCTGGTCGTCGGCGAAGATGTACGCCGAGCCGTCCTCGTCCCAGTCCATGACCTTCGCCGACCAGGTGTCGGAGTCGGCGAAGCGGGCGAAGCCGACCTCGACCATGCCGGCACCGATGGACTGGCCGGCGACGCCGACCGATCCGCCGACGGGGAGGTCGGCGAGGCCGGACATGTCGATCACGTGCACGCCGGCGCCGAACCAGCCGATGACGAGCTTCTCCTGCTCCGGGTAGATCCGGAAGACGTGGCTGGTGCAGGTCACCGTGCCGCCGAGGCCCGTGCCGGCGCCCTCGCGGACGGTCAGCTCGGGGGTGAAGAAGGCGCCGACCTTGACCGGGTTGTCCTCCATGTCGCCGGTGATCTCCCACACGTGGAGGCCGCCGCCGGGGCAGACCTCGTTGCCCCCGGCACCGGCCAGCTCGTCGTTGATGACGACGAACTCGCGGTCGCCGATGGTCACCGGGTCGGACTGGTGGTGGAGGGTGACGGCCGGGTCGAAGATGGTCGTGATGACCGACGGGGCCGCCGGGTCCTCGGTGTTGATGATGACGGTGCCGTTGATGGCGGCAGAGTAGGCCCGGGTGCCGTCGGCGTTGAACGTCAGGTCGTGGGAGTCGTCCAGCGTGCCGATCGGGAGCCTGGTGTGGATGCGGGGGTTCTCGAGGTCGGTGATGTCGATGACCTCGATGCAGTCACCGCAGCCGCCGGAGTTGGAGTTGTAGAGGTAGTTGCCGTCGGGGTGGATGGTCTGGTTGTGCGATCCACCGGCGAAGGTGATGTGGGACACGCTGCGCGGCTCGGCGGGGTTGGTGATGTCGATGATCAGCGTGCCGATGCCGGGGGCGGCGTTGATGTCGTTGAAGCACGCCGAGGGCCTGGCGGTGTAGCCGGAGTCGGCGGTGTAGGTGACCAGGTGCCGGGTGTAGGCGTTCCCGTCGGCGTCGACGTCCTCGCGGGTGAAGGTCTGGACGTCGCCCTGGAGGATGTCGCAGTGGTACCAGCCCGCCTGCGTCGGCGCCTCGGGGTCGGTCACGTCGAGGATCTGCAGGCCGTTCTGGTAGGTGCCGGCCACGGCGTAGTCGCGTCCGTCGATCGTGGCGAACTCCACGTCGGTGCCGCCCTGGGTGTCGATGGTGCGCCCGCCCGCGCGGCGGAACGAGTCCTCCCACTGGAGGTTCGCCACGTGGGACATGTTGGCCGAGGCGGTCAGGTCCTCGGAGGGCCCGGAGGCGAGCTCCCGCGCCTCGAGGACGTCGGCGAGGTCGAGGACGGCCGCGCCGGCCTGGACGGCGGGCAGCAACGCGAGGACGAAGAGGGCAACAAGCAGCAGACGGGCGTAGCGCATGCTGACTGGTTCGACGGCGCCGCCGGATTTCCTGCCGCGCGGGGAACTTCACTCGCCCTCGACGCGACGCGCGCCGGCTGCTTCGGGGCCGGCCTACTCCAGGGGGTCGCCGGGGATCGGGTGGCCGGCACGCTGCAGCGCGAGTCCCTCCTCCACCGTCATGCCCTGCGGCAGGCGGGACCGGATCACCCGAGCGGGGGTGCCGACCACGATGGAGAACGGCGGGATGGTGTCCTTGACCAGCGCCTGGCTGGCGACCACCGACCCGGAGCCGACGTCGGCGCCGCGGAGGATCGAGGCCTTCTCCCCCACCCACACGTCCGCGCCGATGCGGACCGGGGTCTTGACCAGGCCCTGCGCCTTGATGGGCACGTCGAGGCGGTCGTAGATGTGGTCGAAGTCGCAGACGTAGATCCAGTCGCCCAGCAGGGCGTTGGTCCCGATCTCGATGTCGAGGTAGGTGTTGATGACGTTGTCGCGGCCCATCACGACCTTGGGCCCAAGCCGCAGGTTGCCCTCGTGGGCGCGCAGCTTGTTGGCGTCGCCGATCCAGCACCAGGCGCCGAGGTCCAGCACCCCGTGGCCCGGCCGGGCCTTCAGCTCGACCCGACGGCCGAAGAACACCATGCCGCCCATGCGCACCTGCGGCTGGCGCAGGCGATGGGCCAGGAAGCGGGAGTACAGCGCCAGGTACTCGGGGGTGTACATGCGGCGCCGGACACCGAACTCCAGGGCCCGTCGCCAGCCCCAGCGGGTGCGGCTCGGCAGGGGCGGGACGGGGACGTCGACGCCGGCGTCGGAGGCCAGGTGGGTGGCCCGGATCGTCGCCTCCCGCGCGATCGCGGCGCGGACCGCGGTGTCGGCAGCCTGCTGGGCGAGCTCACCGGCCAGCTCGCGGGCATCTGCCTCCGACAGCTCCGTCGGCGTGTCGGTCGCGGCGGGCAGGCCCTCGGGCGCGTGCACGTCGGTTCGGCCGCCGGGTCCGTCCGGCGGTGGGGGCAGCTGCGGCACGGCGGCCATGGGTGGCCGCGTCAGCCCTTCGGCTTCACGGCCGTCAGGATGGCGTTGTAGAAGAGGTCCTTGGGCACGACGTGGCGCAGGACGTGCTCGTCGACCCAGAACAACGACTTCCACGCACGGTAGGCCACGAGCGGGTAGCGGTCGGGCAGGATGCCGTCGGCGAGCATGGCCTCGGCCGTGCGGGTCAGCCAGCCGAACCAGTTGGCCGTCAGCTCCTCGGTGAAGGTCTCGACCTCGTGGAAGCCGCCCTTCAGCGCGAGGTCCTGCAGCTCGGTCGGGGTGAAGATGTGCAGGTCGACGTGCCACTCCAGGGCAGCCGCCTCCATCTCCTCTGCCGGCATCTGCTCGGGTGCCTTGAGGACACGGTCGCGGCCGAAGAGGGCGGCGGCGGTCTTCACACCGACCCGTGCGATCCGCTTGAACTGGTTGGCGACGGCATCACCGAGGTAGGTCGGCTCGCCCGCGATGACGAGGCGGCCGCCGGGCTTGAGGACCCGCATGAACTCGCTGAAGGCGGTGTCGAGGTCGGGGACGTGGTGGATGAAGGCGTGGCCCATCACCAAGTCGAAGGTGTTGTCGGGGTACGGCAGGGCCTCGGCGTCGGCAGGCTTGCCGTGCACCTCGATCCCCAGCCGGCGCCCGTTCTCCACGCAGACCTTCACCATCTCCTCGGAGATGTCGGTGGCGTGCGCCTCGCCCACGAAGCCGGCCTGCGCCAGGTTCAGCAGGAAGAACCCCGTGCCCGTGCCGACCTCCAGCACCTTCTCGAACGCCCGGGGGCGGCCGTGCAGGGCCTTGGCGAACCGGCCGACGGCGTAGTCGATGCAGCGTTCGTCGAAGCTGATCGACCACTTGTCGTCGTAGGTTCCGGCCTCCCAGTCGTGGTAGACGATGTTCGCCTCACGCGGGTCGATCGGGCTGGCAGGTTCGGCGGCCACGGGGGCTCCTTGGGTGGGGGTGGTCTGGACCGGGGACTGCGCCGGGTTCAGCGCTGGGTGAACTCCGCGGCGCCCTTGGCGATGAAGGCGTCCATCCCCAGCTTCTGGTCGTCGGTGGCGAAGCAGGCGGTGAACAGGGTGGTCTCGAGGCGAAGGGCCGAGTCGATGTCCATCTCGATGCCCTCGTCGATGGCCTTCTTGGCCATGCGCAGCGCGTAGGGGCCCTTGGCGTAGGCGCGGGCCGCCTCGACGGCGCGGTCGTAGACCTCGTCGGCCGGATAGACCCGGTCGACCAGGCCCAGCTGTTCGCAGGTCGCCGTGTCGTACATCTCGCCGCCGTAGACCCATTCCTTGGCCTTGGACACGCCGATCAGGCGGGTCAGCCGCTGGCTGCCGCCGGCGCCCGGGATCAGGCCGAGCTTGATCTCGGGCTGCCCGAACCTGGCGTTGTCGGCGGCGTAGCGGAAGTCGGCGGTCAACGACAGCTCACAGCCACCGCCGAGCGCGTAGCCGTTGACGGCGGCGATGGTCACCTTCGGGATGCGGGCCAGGGTCTTGAAGGACTCCTGGAGGCCCCCGCCGGCGGCGAAGAACTCCTGGAAGTCCATGGCGCGCATGGCCTTGATGTCGGCGCCCGCGGCGAAGACCTTGGGGCCGCCCCAGATGACGACGGCCTTGATGTCGTTGTCATCGGTGCAGAGCTGTCCGGCTTCGCGGAGCTCGGCCCAGATCTGGGGGTTCAGCGCGTTGACGGGGGCACGATCCAGCCGGATCGTGGCCACGCCGTGCTCATCGGTTGTGACGGTGACGAACTCGCCCACGGGGTCTCCAGGGGTAGCGGCTCAGGTGGTCGACGGTGGAGTCTACGGGCGAGCAGGGGCGCGACCCACACCGGGGCCGGCTGTGGGGTCGCGGGCACCCTCCGGTACCGTCGCCCATCGATGACCGCCGCCGCCCCACGTGACTTCCCCCTGTCCCGCGCGCTCGCCCTCGGGCTGCTCGCCGGGGTGATGGCTGGCCTGTTCGGCGTCGGTGGGGGGATCGTGCTGGTGCCGGGCCTCGTCCTGGTTGCGGGGTTGGGCCAGCACCAGGCGCACGCGACCAGCCTTGCCGCGATCATCGTGACCGCCCCTGCTGCCCTGCTGCCGTTCGCGATGGACGGCGCGGTGTCCTGGCCGGCTGCGGCAGCGCTGGCCGTCGGCTCGCTCGCCGGTGCGATCGGTGGGGCCGAGGTGATGCGGCGCATCCCGGCGGACCGCCTGCGTGTGGTGTTCGGCGTCTTCATGCTGCTGATGGCCGTTCGGCTGGTGCTGCCCGGTGGTGGTGGCGAGGACGGCGTGGTGTCGCTGACGACGCTGGCGCTGGCCGGGTTGCTGGTCACGGGGCTTGCCACCGGGCTGCTGTCGGCCCTGCTCGGGGTCGGCGGCGGCGTGGTCATGGTGCCGGCGATGGTCCTGGGCTTCGGGTTCGGCCAGCACCTGGCGGAGGGGACGTCCCTCGCCGTGATCATCCCGACCGCCATCGTCGGTGCGTGGCGTCATGGACGGAACGGGTACACCCGGTGGCGTGCGGGATTGACGGTCGGGGCCGGCGGCATCGCCGGAGGGCTGCTCGGCGGCCTGCTGGCCCAGCGCCTGCCCGCCGACATCCTGCAGACGGCGTTCGCGGTGCTCTTGGTCACCGCCGGCGTGCGGTTGGTGCGGCGAGGTCGGCAGTCGAACGAGGTCTCCGGCGCCGGGTCGATCACGAAGTGACGACTTGATGACTTGTCACCCATCGGCGTATCGATCCGGCCCCGCCACTAGTCTCTAGGGCATGGACGTGCTGCCGGCCGGTCACGAGATCGGGGGCTACCGCATCGTCCGGGTCGCAGGACGCGGCGCGGTCGGTGTGGTCTACGAGGCACGCCATCTGACCCTCGGCAAGCGCGTGGCGATCAAGACGCTGAACCGCACGTTCGCCAAGGAGCAGGAGTTCCGGGCCCGCTTCGACCGCGAGGCCGAGGGCGCCGCCTCCCTGGACCACCCCAACATCACCCAGGTGTTCGACTCCGGCGAGCAGGACGGCCTGCCGTACCTGGTGATGACCTACATCGACGGGCCGGACCTCGAGCGGGTGCTGCAGGAACGGGATCGACCGCTCGAGCCCGCCGACGCCGTGCTGATCTGCCGTGCGGTGGCCGAGGCCCTCGACGCGGCGTCCGACATCGGCCTCGCCCACCGTGACGTCAAGCCGGCGAACATCCTCCTCCAGGGTTGGGAGGAGAAAGGGGACGGGCGGACGCGGGTCTACCTGACCGACTTCGGGCTGACCAAGCACAACGCGGCGGCGACGGTGACTCGCACCGGGCAGTTCGTCGGGACCTTGCTGTACATGGCGCCCGAGCAGATCGAGGGCAAGGCCGTGCCGGCGAGCGACCAGTACTCCCTGGCGTGCGTGCTGTGGGAGTGCATCGTCGGCCTGCCGCCCTACCTGCCCGCCGGCGGGTCGAACCTGTCCTTGCTGACCGCCCACCTCTCCGATCCCATCCCCGTGCTCAGCCGGGAGTCCAAGGGCCGCTTCCCCGCCGCGGCGGACGCGGTGCTGGCCAAGGCGATGGCCAAGAAGGCCGAGGATCGGTATCCGTCGTGCACGGCGTTCGTCGATGCCGCAGCCGAGGCGCTGGGGTTGCCGGTGCCTCGCTCGACGCCGCCGATCGCGTCCGGGTGGGGGTCGGCGCCCACGAAGGCGCCTGCCGAGGACACACCCGACCAGGACGACTCCGGTCCGGCGCCGGTCACGACGGTCATCTCTCCCGAGCAGCTGCGCGCCTCCCAGACGTCGGCGTCCACACGTCCGTCGCAGGCGGCGTCGTCGCAGTCTCCATCGGGGACGCCCGGTGGTGGCGCATCGGGGGTGGCTGGTCCGGCGTCGGGGTCGGGGGTGCCGGGTTCGGGGGCGTACCAGCAGCCTCCCCACCAGCAGGGCGGGCTTCCGGCCGGGCTGGATCCATCCGGCCGGTCGTTGCAGGGACAGGGGTGGGGTGGAGGTCCCGCGGGCCTGCCACCGGGCCTGCCGCCGAACGCGTACCAGGCGGGTCGGGGGTCAGGGTCGAGCAGCCGCACGTGGGTCATCGTGCTGCTGCTGGTCCTGCTCGCCGTCGTGGTCGGTGTGGTCGCCTTCCTCCTCGGATCCGGCGGCGACGACAGCGCCGACGCCGGGACCTCGTCGGAGACCGCGGTGGCCTCCCCGTCGGAGGCAGAGCCGGGGGAGGCGGGGCTGCAGCCCGTGTCGGATGAAGCTGACGGTTCCGGGGAGGCGGCCGGCGTGTCCGGGGGCGACGGGGCTGACGGGGCGACCGGGGCTGCTGGGTCCGACGGCGCGAACTCCTCGGCGGGGGACCCCGCAGACGACGTGGGCGACACGGGGTCCGCGGATCCCTCGGCGACCGCCCCAGCCACCTCCTCCGTCCCTGCTGCGCAGCAGGGACGGATTGCGTTCGTGGGCGACGGTCGGGTATGGGTCTCGGCCGCCGACGGCAGCAACGCGCAGGAGGTCCTGGAGGTGACCGGTCCGGGCAACGGCCAGCCGGGGTGGCAGCCGGGGCACGAGGCGGTGCTCGCCGTGCAGGACGGTCGACTCGTGCTGGTCGACCTGGAGTCCGGGGCCAGCCGGGTCATCACCGAGGGACCCTCGCACTCCGACCCCGCGTGGTTCCCCGACGGCCAGCGGATCGTGTTCTCGGCGCCCGATGACCTCGGCGGACGGGACCTCTTCGTGACCGACCTGGATGGCACCATCACCCCGCTGCGGCTGTCCGCACGCATCGACTCCGGCGGTAGTCCGTCAGTGCTGAATCGCCCTGCCGTGTCACCGGTCGACGAGGCGATCGCCTTCCACGTCAACACCGCCGAGGGTTTGGACATCTGGGTGCAGCTGCCCGACGGCGAGGTCGTGCTGGCTGCGGGTGAGCCGGGTTCCAGCGACTTCCACCCCACGTTCGGGGCGAGCGGCGAGCTGATCTGGTCGAGCGACCGCTCCGGCGCCGAGCGGGTCTACGTCCGTCGGCCCGGGACGACGGAGGACATCGAGGTGGCCATGCCGCCGGGGGCGTCGGTGAAGGATGCCGACGTGTCGCCTTGCGGGGACGTGCTGGTCGTCCAGCTCGACGACCCGGCGGACGGCGGGTCGAGGATCGCCTACCGCGGGCTCGGCCCCGGGGCCGGGGCGCTCGAACGGATGCCGGTCCCGGAGGGTGTGGCCGATGCCACCGACCCCTCCTGGGCCGGCCAGTCCTGCCCGGCCTGAGCCCGGCAGCTGCATACTCGGCCACCTGAGCCCGGGAGCCTGGGCACCCCCGGTGGGGCACCCGGGCCACGCGACGGGCAGGCCGGTGCTCAGGCGTCCTGCAGGTCCTCTGCGTCGTCGGTCCCGGACCCGGGCTCGGGGGTGATGAGCCCGGCAGCTTCGCGGACCTTGAGCTCGATCTCGGCCAGGACCTCGGGGTGCTCGAGGAGGAACTCGCCGGACTTGGCCGCACCCTGGCCGATCTGCTCGCCGTCGTAGGAGTACCAGGCGCCGGCTTTGCGGATCACGCCGTGTTCGACGCCGAGGTCGAGGACCGCGAGCTCGTTGGCCGCACCCCGTCCGAAGACGATCGTGAACTCGGTCACCTTGAACGGCGGCGCCACCTTGTTCTTGACGATCTTCACCTTGGTCCGGTTGCCGATGAACTGGTCGCCGTCCTTGACCGAGCCGATCCGACGGATGTCGATGCGGACGGAGGCGTAGAACTTCAGCGCCTTGCCGCCGGGGGTCGTCTCGGGGGATCCGAACATCACGCCGATCTTCTCGCGAAGCTGGTTGATGAAGATGATCGTGGTGCCCCCCTTCTGGGTGATCCCGGCGAGCTTGCGCAGGCCCTGGGACATCAGGCGGGCCTGCAGGCCGACGTGGGAGTCACCCATCTCGCCGTCGATCTCGGCGCGTGGGGTCAGGGCGGCCACGGAGTCGATGACGATCAGGTCGACGGCCTGCGAGCGGGCGAGCGTGTCGACGATCTCGAGGGCCTGCTCGCCGGAGTCGGGCTGGGAGACCAGCATCGAGTTCAGGTCGCACCCGAGGGCCTGGGCGTAGGTCGGGTCCAGCGCGTGCTCGGCGTCGATGAACGCGGCCACACCGCCAGCGGCCTGGACCTGGGCCAGCACGTGGAGGGCCACGGTGGTCTTGCCGGAGGACTCGGGGCCGTACATCTCGATGATGCGACCCTTCGGGAGCCCGCCGATGCCGAGGGCGATGTCGATGGGGAGGACACCGGTGGGGATGGCCTCGAGGAGCTTCTTGGGCGACTCGCCCATCCGCATGATGGCTTCGCCGCCGAACTGCTTGCCGATCGCGCCGAGCGCGGCGTCGAGTGCCTTGGCCTTCTGCTCGGGAGTCATCCCGCTGCCCTGGGTGTTCATGATGTGGAAGCCCTTCTCCTGGTTCTCGTTCTTGGTTCCCGATGATGCCGGAGGGGTGTGACATCGCCCCGTTGGAGTGACGGCCGCTCGTGGACAACGGGTGGAGTCGGACGGGCCGGCGGGGCCGGCGTCGCCAAGCGGATGACGCCCTCGGGAGCGGTTCGAGCAGCGCCGGCGGGACCGTGCACGGTGCTGGCCGAGGACCCGATGTCACACCCCCCGCGTAGGTTGATCGGGACATCGAGAACTGGATTCCGGGAGGAGGTGAACGCGACGATGGCAACGGTGGTGGAGGAGGCCGGGCCGACCTGGTGGGGTGGCCGGCTGGCGGAAGTGTGGCTTGCGGAGGAGGACGTCGTCGCCTACCTCGCGGAGGAGCTGCCGGCATCGGGTGGTGGGGTGCCCGAGGTGTGGCTGGCGGGGGAGGACGGGGCGGACTACACGGTTGGTCAGCCGCCGGATGGCAGGGCTGGGGGGCTCGGCGGTCCGGAGGGTGCCGGTGGGGAGGGTGATCCGGTGGTGTTGGTGGGTGAGGCGCTGGGGGTCCTGGGCCGGTTGAACGACTGGCTGGCGGGCATGGCTGCTGGCACCGCCTCGGGGGTGGCCGGCGACGGTGGTTCGGGCGCTGTCGAGCCGGGGTCGGTCCGTCGCGCGATGGAGGGCCTCGCGGGGGTGGATGCGGCGTTGTCGGCGGCGCGTTTGCGGGGGATCGTGGCGGCGGATGTGGCTGGTCTGCCTGAGTGCGATGGTGCGGTGTCGTTGTCGGCGTGGGTGGCGGGGGTGTTCGGCCTGTCGGGGGCCACGGCGGCACGTGAGGTGCGTCTGGCGGTCGGCCTGGCTGACGATGGGGAGGTGTTGGACCGGTTGCAGGCGGGGGTGATCTCGCGGGATCATGCGGCGGGGTTGGTGGCGGCGGCGGAGAAGCAGGCGGCCGATCAGGACGCCGCCGCCCGCGCTAGGGCTGCTGAGGAGGACCGTGCTCGTCAGGAGCGTCGTCTGGCTGATGAGCGGGCACAGGCGGAGGCCGCGACGTTGGCGGAGCGGATGCGGCTGGCCCGCGAGGCCGCGGCTCGGGAGGAGCAGCTCGCCCGCGAACGGGCCGAACGGGCCGCCGTACAGGCGGCGGCGGACGAGGCGGCCCGGAGGGCCCGCCGGGAGGCGTTGTTGGAGTCGGCGGTGGCGGGGGCGTCGCCGGATCGGGTGCGGACCGAGGCCAACATGTTGCGGGCTGCTGATGTGGCGGCGTTGGAGCGTGCTGCCGCGGCGCAGCGGGCCCGCCGATCGGTGACGTTCGGGTCGGATCGGATCACCGGGCAGACGGTGCTGCGGGTGGTGCTGACCGACACCGACCGCGAGCTCCTCCACGCCGGCCTGGAGGCGGCCCATGTGTTCGACCCGCCCAACACCCCCGAGGACGAGCGACGCACCCCCGAGCAGCGTCGCTACGACGCGTTCCTCGACCTGATCACCGCCGGGCTGCAGGCGGGTGAGCTGCCCACGTCGCGGGGCATCAAGCCCCACGTCACCATCACCGTCCCGCTGACGACGTTGACTGGTGAGGCAGAGGTCGCGGGGGTCGGGGGGTTCGGCACGGTGGTCTCTCCGGAGACGGCCCGGCGGTTGGCGTGTGATGCCCGGTTGACCCGGGCGGTGATCGATGCGCGGGGGATGCCGTTGGACATCGGTCGGACCACCAGGGCGTGGACGACAGCCCAGCACACGGCCGCCAAGTTGTTGTTCGGTGGGTGTGGGTTCCCGGTCGAGGATCGGACGCCGTGTGGCAGGCCGATCGGTTGGACGGACCTGCATCACGTCCAGTGGTGGCGTCACGACGGGCCGACCGATCAGGACAACGGGGTGCCGTTGTGCCGCCATCATCACAACGCGGTGCACCACGACGGCTGGCTGCTGACCTTCGACCTGCCCACCGGCACCGTCACCATCACCCGCACCCGCGACGGTGAGACCGTCACCCGGACCACCCGGTTTCCCGACGACAACCCCAGACCCAGCATTCCCGACCAGACCACCACGTCAGGACCCGACCGGACGGCACGGTCCTCGGGCCAGACCGTCCCGGGCCGGACGGCCCCAGGTCGGACCTCCCCGGATCGGACTGGCACGGACCGGGACGATCCCGGCGATGGACGACTACCGATCTGACCCGCACCCCGCCGCCGGCGGGGCCCTCGGGCTGCCCACAACCGTTCCACGTCGACCGTTCGCCCGGCCGACCCGCAGTCATCTCGTCGATCTGACCCCTGCTCGGTCCAGGTCAGGGAGCCTGGAGAGGTGGTCCCGCAGCGGTGGATGGTGCGGAGGCAGGCCGGCCGGCCACGCGGAACAGCGGGCTGGGCGGGGATGTCTCGCCTAGTTGCAGCCCGACCACCCACCGCATTGTCGCCACGAGGTGCGACCAACGCAGCTCTGTGGGGAAGGATCGATCGAGGCCGGCCGGGCCCCGGCTCCACGACCTACGCGGCTGTGTGGGCGGGATCGGTCGGCGAGACCGGCCGGTCCCCCAGCTCGGGTTCTACCGCTGGCCCACGGAGGCGCCGAAGTCCTCGAGCATCGCGCCGCTGACGCCGAGCGCACCGTCGGGACGCTCGACCTCCCGGTGCACCAGGTCCAGGGCGGCGGGCGGAAGCGGCTCGCCGTCCTCCGCGGGCACCACGTCCGCCAACGCGGCGGCGAGCTCCGCGGTCGTCACCCGGACCGGTCCGGCAACGTCGACGACCACATGCAGGGATGTGTCCAGCTCGCGTTCGGCGTCGGCCAGCACCGCAGCCATGGCCACGTCGTCGGCAGCGATCGGCCAGTGGGCACCCGACGCCCCCTCCCCTGCCGCGCCTGCGGCCAGCGCCACGGTCAACGGGTCGTCGTGCCCGTACAGCAGGGCGGAGCGGAGCACGACCGACTCCATCGGCGCGTCGGCAGCCAACGACTCCGCCTCGGCGAGCGCCTCGAGCCACGGGTTGCCTCCCGACTCCGTCACCGCCAGGTCGCTGAGCAGCACCAGCCGTCGACACCCCGCACCGATGGCCGCGCTGATGACGGTCGCTGCCCGGTCCAGGTACACGTCCGGATCGTCCGTCGGACGGCCGGCCAGCAGCAGGACGGTGTGGACCTGCTCGAGGGCGGTCTCGAGGTGGGCCTCGTCGTCGAGGAACCCGTGCGCCACCTTGCAGCCCATGGCTCGGAAGGAATCGGGGTCGGCCAGCCGTTCCTCCTCGACACCGTCCGTCGCAGCAGCCTGCACGAAGACGCGTACCTCACCTCCGCGAGGGACCAGCAGCTCCACGGCACGACGACCGACGACGTTCTCGACTCCCACGACCATGACCGGCATGGCCACACGGTAGCGAGCGTCCCGACGGGATACCCGGTCTCAACCCTGACCGTCGACCGAAACGGGATTGGGCGAGCACCCCGCGAGGGGTATACAAACTGACCAGAGTCAGTTGACCTGAAAGGATCGTAGTGGACCTCCGAGAAACGCCAGAGATGCAGGCCTTCCGCGAGGAGGTGTCCACCTGGCTGGCCGCCAACGTGCCCGACCTGCCTCCCGTCAAGGGCAAGGAGGAGTTCGAGCTGTACCGGGCCTGGGAGCGCGCCCTCTTCGACGCCGGCTACGCCGCGATCCACTGGCCCAAGGCCTTCGGTGGCCGTGACGCCGACCTCATGACCCAGGCGGTCTTCGCCGAGGAGTACGCACGGGCGAACGGTCCGCAGCGCATCAACACCCTCGGCCTCGGCCTTGCCGGCCCGACGCTCATGGTCCACGGCACCCCCGAGCAGCAGGCCCAGTGGCTGCCCGGGATCCTGTCCTGTGAGGACATCTGGTGCCAGGGCTTCTCCGAGCCCGACGCCGGCTCGGACCTGGCCGCGATCCGCACGACGGCGGTGCTCGAGGACGACCACTACGTCGTCAACGGCCAGAAGATCTGGACCTCCGGAGGCCGCTTCGCCGACTGGATCTTCACCCTCGTCCGGACCAACCCCGACGTGCCGAAGCACAAGGGCATCACCTACCTGATGATCGACATGTCCACTCCGGGCATCGAGGTCCGTCCGATCAACCAGATCAACAACGACGCCGGGTTCGCCGAGGTCTTCTTCGACGACGTCCGGGTCCCCGCCGAGAACGTCGTCGGTGGCGTCGACAACGGCTGGCAGGTCGCCATGACGACCCTGTCGTTCGAACGTGGCACGGGCCTCGGCAGCCACGTCCGCTTCCAGAAGGACCTCGACGGCCTCGTCGACATCGTCCGCAGCGTCGGTGCCCAGGACGACCCCAAGGTCCGCGACCGCATCGCCGCCCTCCACGTCCGCAACCAGGTGTTCCGCCGCAACGGCCAGCGCACCCTCACCTCCATCACCAACGGCAAACCCGTCGGGCCGGAAGCCAGCCTCAACAAGCTGTTCTGGTCGACGATGGAGCGCGACATCTTCGAGACCGGGATGGACGTCATGGGCCCGCTGGCCGAGCTGGCGCCCGAGGCCGACGCCGCCGTCGACCACGGCACCTGGCACAAGAAGTACTGGTACTCGCGTGCGGCGTGCATCTACGCCGGCACCACGCAGATCCAGAAGAACATCATCGCCGAGCGCGTCCTTGGGCTGCCCAAGGAACCGCGTGTGGCTGGGAAGTAGGAGGCCACCATGCAGTTCGACTTCACCGACGACGCCAAGGACCTGGCGTCGGGTGCACGTGAGTTCCTGACCGGCGAGTACCCGGCCTCCGTCGTCCGCGAGGCGTGGGAGTCCGAGACCGGCCGTGACCCCAAGCGCTGGGCGCAGCTGGCCGAGACCGGCTTCGTCGGCGTGGCCATCCCCGAGGAGCACGGTGGCCTCGGCATGGGCGACGTCGACATGTCGCTCCTCCTGGAGGAAGCCGGACGGGCGAACCTGCCCGAACCGTTCCTCGAGGTCGCTGCCGTCGCCGCGCCGACCATCGCCGACTACGGCTCGGAGGAGCTGAAGGCGGAGTGGTTGCCGAAGATCGCCGCCGGTGAGGCCGTGGTGACGGTCCAGCTCGGCGGCGCGCCGCTGGTCGCCGACGCCCACATCGCCGACGCGCTGCTGGTCGAGGTGGACGGTGCCCTGCACCTCACCACCGAGTTCGAGGCCACCCCGCAGGCGTCGCTCGACGGCGCCCGCCGGGTCTTCACCGTCACGGCAACGACCGGTCCGGACACCCTCCTCACCGACGATCCGGCAGCCGCGGCGCGGGCGTTCGACCGGGCGGCCACCGCCACGGCGGCCTGGCTCAACGGCATCGGGCAGCAGGTGCTGGAGATGAGCGTCGCCTACGTCATGGAGCGCGAGCAGTTCGGCCGTCCCGTGGGGTCGTTCCAGGCGGTCAAGCACCTGCTGGCCGAGACGGTGCTCGAGGTCGAGACCTCACGCGCCGCGACCTGGTACGCCGCCTACGCCGTCCAGCACGACACCGACGACCGGGTCGAGGCGGTCAGCGTCGCGAAGTCCTTCGCCTCCGACGCCGAGCGCACGGCCAACACCAACTCCCTGCAGGCCCACGGTGGCATCGGCTTCACTTGGGAGCACGACCTGCACCTGTGGCTCAAGCGCGGCAAGGCGCTGGAGGGGGCCTACGGGACGGCGTCGTGGCACCGCGGTCGCATCGCCGACCTCGTCTTCGGCTAGCCACGGCTCAACCCAGCATCCTCGACGGGCCCGCCACCACGGCGGGCCCGTCGCGACGTCAGCAGGCTGCTTGCCCCAGCGTTCGGGCGACCCGGGTCATCACGTCGTCGGTGATCAGGTCATGGCCGCCGACGGCGAGGGGTTGCGCACCCATGCCGCAGATGCGGAGCTCGACCAGGCCCGGCAGGACGTCGCCGTGCTCGCCCTCGACCGGCACGAACACCCCGGCCGTGGCGCCGACGATCGGCACGGCGGAGAGGATGTGGGCATACCCGTCGTCGCGACGCACGTTGACGGCGACCGCGGTGTCGGGAGGGGCCTGTCCACGCGCGGCGAGCTCCAGGCGATGGAACGCCGCGATCTGGCTGCCGGTCTCGGCCCGGCTGGCACCCGCGAGCCGCTGGACCTCATCGGCGCCGCTCACCCGGGCGGCCACGTCGACCACCGTGTCGCTGACCGCGGACGGGCCACCGACGACGAGCAGGCGGTCGACCTGCATGCGCCGCAGGGCGGCCTCCACCGCTTCCGGCATCCGGTCGGCCGGCACCAGCAGGATCGGGTAGCCCCACCACACCGACAGCTGCCCGGCCAGCACGGCGTCCGGCCACGCCCCGGACGTCGCGAGCACGACCGTGCCGAACGGGGGTCGGTTGTCCTTGCCGTAGCGGGCGACGACCTCGTCGGCGACCGCGACCGCGGTTGTCTCGCGGCTGTCACCGGCGAGGCGGACCGGGACGAATCCCTCCGCGCGCACCGCCTCGACGGCCTCCTCCGGGACGGCCGCCCGGCCGCCGAGGACGTACACCGTGGCGCCGGGGCGAAGCGCACGGCGGAGCTCCTGCCGGGTCGCGTCGGCCAGGGGGCCCCGGGAGGAGGTGAACAGCAGCGGTCCACGGCCGTAGAGCAGAGCGCTGCCGGCCAACCCGTCGGGGAACGCGTCGTCGCGGGTGATGACGGCCACGTCGCTGCTGGCCTCGGCGAAGACCGCGCGAGAGGACGCCACGGCCTGCTCGATCGGCGACGTCGTCGTCGTCGAGTCGGCCGCCACGCGCACGACCCGGTCGACCAACGTGGGGTCGTCCTCGGGCACGGTCGGTCCCACGTTGCCGGCGATGACGTCGTCGATGAACGGGCGGGCTGCGGCGACGCTGGCGTACACGCCGGGCTGGCCCACGCCGCACTGGGGCGACCCGAAGGCGGTGATGCCGAACTGCTCGGCGGGTTCGTCGGCGACCGGGAACAGCAGCGGACCGCCCGAGTCGCCGCGGCAGGCGTCGGGTCGGGGATCGTCCTCGGTCCCGCCGCCCCCGGCACAGATGTGCAGGGAGGGATCGGGTGAGGGGTCGAAGGCGTCGGCGCACGAGGCCGCCGAGACGATCGGCACATGGGCCTCGTGCAGCACCGCGGTCGACGAGGACGAGGCCTCGGGCCCCGACCCCGTCCGCCCCCAGCCGAGGATGACGCCGACCGTGTCGGGATCGGGCGTGGCCCTGCCGGCCTCGGCAAGCCGCTGGACGGGCACGTGGAGGGGTGCATCGACGCGCAGCAGGGCCACGTCGTTGTGGTGGTTGGCGGCCATGAAGTCGGGGTGCACGTACAGGTCGACGCCCAGCCGGTCCGTGCCCACGCTGCGGTCGGTCAGGTCCGCCCGTCCGGCCACCACCCGCACGTCGGATGCGGTGCGCGACTGCTCGCCCGTGATCGAGGAGAAGCAGTGGGCGGCCGTCAGCACGAGGTCCTCGGCGACGGCAGTTCCGGTGCAGAACTGTCCGGCCACGTCGTCGGACGCGTCGGCCCGGATCAGCGCGACCGTCGAGGGCCACGCCGCGGGATCAGCGGGGCCGCCGCCGACCACCGCCCACTCCGACGCGAACGCGGGCACGACGAGTGCGGCCACCAGCAGTCCCAGGAGGGACAGAGCGGCAGCCGCGCGCGCTGAGATGAAGGGGAAACCGCGAACCATCGCAGGCCTTGGACGAACGACGGGCCGCCGATGGTGCGGGTTCCCCCATGATGGGTGGCATGAGCGACGCGGTGACCCTGTTCCACGACCCGACCTCCCCGGCGGCCGCCGTGGCCGTGATGCGCCTGACCGCCCTCGCCAGGGAGGGGCTGCCGATCGCCTTCGAGGGCTTCGAGGCCATCGGGATCGACATGGCGATGCCCGTCGACCTCGACACGCTGGCCGTGATCGACCGCCTGACCCCGGTGGCGGCGGCCGAGGGCCTGTCGCTGCGTCGTCCCCGGTCGTTGCCGCCGACCGGGCTTGCACACGTGCTCCTGGCCCACGGTGAGACGACCGAACGGGCCCACGAGCTGCGCCTCGCGGTCTACCGGGCCTTCTGGGAGCAGCAGCGCACGATCGACGACATCGAGACCCTCGTCCACATCGCCGACGACGCCGGGCTGGACCGCACGGCGGTCGGCGACCTGCTGAGCGACCGCGTGGCCCTGGCGTCGCGACGGCGACTCATGGCGACCCACCGTCGCGACGGCGTCGGTGGCGTACCGGTGATCCTGGCCAGCCGCACGCTCGTGCCCGGGTTGCTCGACACCGACCAGGTCCGCGCCCTCGCCGCCGCCGTCTGAGCGCTGCCCACCCCGGACGCGTGTCGGCAAACGGGCCGCCCGTCGCAGGAACCCGACAACCGTCGGCCACCGAACCGCCGGACATCGCCGGCCCTCCCACACCGGCCGGCGTTTCGCGCAAGACTGGGCAGCCATGCGTGTCATCGCCGGCCGGTACGAGATCCGCGAGTCGCTGGGCTCGGGGGGCATGGCCAACGTCCACCGAGCGCACGACCGCGTCCTGGACCGCGACATCGCCCTGAAGCTGCTGCGCGAGGACATCGGCAAGGACGCGACCCTCCGCGAGCGGTTCCTGCGCGAGGCGCGGCTGGCCGGCTCGCTGAACCACCGCAACATCGTCCGTGTGTACGACGCCGGGGTGGACCACGAGACCCCGTGGATGGCCATGGAGCTGGTCGACGGCCCCTCCCTCCGCGAGCACATGACCGAGATCGGCCCCCTGCCCGTCGACGACGCGGTTGTCGTCATGACCGAGATCCTGTCCGCGCTCGAGGCCGCCCACGAGACGGGCGTCGTCCACCGCGACATCAAGCCGGCCAACATCCTGCTGGCCGGCGACGGCGCGAAGCTCGGCGACTTCGGGATCGCCAAGTCGCTCGTCGCCGCCGGCCGCGACCTGACGCAGCTCAACCAGTTCCTCGGCACCCCCAAGTACACCGCCCCCGAGGTCGCCACCGGCGAGGCCGCCACGACACGATCCGACCTGTACTCCGCCGGGGTGGTCTTCTGGGAGATGCTGGCCGGCCACCCGCCGTTCGAGCACGCCAACCCGCTGACCCTGGCGATGATGCACCGCACCGACCCCCTCCCTCCCCTGCACGAGGTCAGGGAGGGGCTCGACCCGCAGCTCGTGTCCACCATCGAGAGCGCGCTGGCCAAGGATCCCGCCGAGCGGCCACGTGATGCCGGCACCATGCGCGGCATGCTCCTCGCGGGCGCAGCGGGCGCACCGGCTGCGGTCTCGGCCGCCACGAGGGCCATCCCCGTGCTGCCCCCCGCCGCACCGCCCCCTCCCCCGGGCGTCGGGCCTCCCCCTCGCCGGGGCGGACCCGACGGCCGGACCGAGACGTTGGTGACGTCGTTGCCACCACGACCGCCAGCTCCCCCACCGAGCCGCCCCAGGCGCCGCGGGATCGCCAGCACCGTGTGGACGATCCTGGGCTTCCTCGCGCTGGTCGGCATCGCGGTCGCGGCGTTCGTGGCGGCGTCCTCGGACTCCGACGGCACGTCCGGCCCCACGCCCACCGCCACCCCCTCGATCGTGCCGACCACACCCCCGGCGACGACACCCGTGGAGACCACGGCCCCCGAGGTGCCCGTGGAGCCCACCGCCACCCCGACCACACCGGAGCCCACGGAGGAGCCCGAGCCGGACCCGACGACGGAACCCGAACCGGAACCGACCCCCACGCCGACGCCGGCACCCACCGCGCCGGAGCCCACGAGCGGGCCGACGGAGTCGTCGGGGCAGCTCGTCCCCATCCCGCTGCCCGGCGCGCAGACCAACGACGAGGGTGCGGACTCCGGTCGGGGCGACGCCACCCCCGCACCCAGCTGACCGTGGGGCAGGACGCCCGCAGCCGATGGCGTCGATCGACGTCGGAGCGCTAAGGCATGCATGCCGGCATCCGATCAAGGACTACAGCCCCCGCACCCCAGGAGATGCCGGCCATGGTCCAACTGCTGATCGTCGCAGCCTTCGGACTGCTGCTCGCGCGCTGGAGCGGCGGCGCCCCGCTCGTCGTCGACGCCGACACCTCGCTCGCCGCCGTCGACCTGCCCGAGGACATCTGGGCGGCCTTCGACGCCGTCGACAGCGTCGAGGGCAGCCTACTGGCCACCCCGCGTCGGACCCTGACGACCGTCGGCGCGCTCGTGGTCGGGCAGGACGGCTGGGTCTCGACCGCCGCCGCGTTGCGCGATGGGGACGACGCCATCTGGCTGGATGCCGCGGCGGTGGTGCACCCGACGCCGGCCGAGGGACGCATCGCCATCCGTCGGGACGTCGACGGGTACCACCTGCAGCGGCACCGTCCGACGACGCCACGCCGTGAGGCCGCCCGGGCCCGCGCTCGCGTCCGCATCGACAGCCTGTTCGACTGACAGGCCCGTCGACTGACGGGCCGGCTCGGGACCGCGACCGGGGGGCTGGCCGGTCGGCCTTGACACTCCTGCCCGTGTGCTGGGAGAGTTGACTTATCACTGTTCACTCATGCGTTCGTCGTGTGCCGACGACGTGGGTGCCCGATGATGAGCAGCACGCCCCACCCCACGCCCGAGGAGCCGCACGCGCGCATGGCCGATTCGACCGACACCGCCAGGGACCTGCACATCGACGACACGTTCGTGTCGCTCAACCCCGCCACGGGCGAGACGATCGCCACCTACCCCGTCCACTCGGCAGCCGACGTCGACAACGCCGTCATCCGGTCCCGCGCCGCAGCGGCCTGGTGGCGTGACCTCGGGTTCGACGGGCGCAAGCACCGCCTGCTGGCCTGGAAGGGCCTGATCGCCCGGCAGAGCGAGCAGCTGTGCGAGCTGATGCACGTCGAGAACGGCAAGCCGCACGAGGACGCCCTCCTCGAGATCCTGCTGGTCACCGACCACCTCGACTGGGCTGCACGCAACGCCGCGAAGATCATGAAGCCGCGGCGGGTCGGGGGCACGCCGCTGCAGATCGACCACGTCGGCTACCTCGAGTACCTGCCCGCCGGCGTCGTCGGCGTCATCGGGCCGTGGAACTACCCGCTGCACACGCCGATGGGCTCGATCTCCTACGCCCTCGCCGCCGGCAACGCCGTGGTCTTCAAGCCGTCGGAGTACACCACCGGGGTCGGTGTGCGGCTGGCCGAGCTGTTCGCGGAGGTCGTCGACGAGGAACCCGTCCTGCAGGTCATCACCGGCAAGGGCGAAACCGGCGCGGCGCTGTGCGCCAACCCGGGCATCGACGTGCTGGCCTTCACCGGGTCCGCCGCCACCGGCCGCAAGGTCATGGCCGCGTGCGCGGAGAACCTGACCAAGGTCGTCATGGAGTGCGGCGGCAAGGACGCCATGCTCGTGGACGCCGACGCCGACCTCACCAAGGCCGCCGAGGCGGCGCTGTGGGGTGGCTGCGCCAACGGCGGGCAGACCTGTGCCGGCGTGGAGCGCGTCTACGTCCACACCGACGTGCACGACGTCTTCGTCGACGAGGTGGTCGCGCAGGCGCAGGGCATCCGCGCCGGCGACGACGACGAGGCCGACTACGGCCCCATCACCATGCCGTCGCAGATCGACATCATCCGCCGCCACGTCACCGACGCCCTCGACCGTGGGGCACGGGCCGTCGTCGGGGGCCTCGAGTCCATCCGCGACCCCTACGTCGACCCGGTCGTGGTCACCGACGTGCCGCTCGACAGCTCCCTGATGACCGAGGAGACCTTCGGGCCGATCCTGCCGATCGTCAGGGTGTCCGACATGGACGACGCGGTCCGGCAGGCCAACGACTCCTCCTACGGGCTCGGTGCGACGGTCTTCAGCAAGCGTCGCGGCATGGCCCTGGCTCGCCAGCTGAACTGCGGCATGGTGAGCGTCAACAGCGTCCTGCGCTTCGCGGCCCTTCCCGAGCTGCCCTTCGGCGGCCGTGGCGAGTCGGGCTTCGGGCGCATCCACGGCGCCGACGGCCTCAAGGAGTTCACCCAGGCCCGCGCGATCACCAAGCGACGCCTGGACCTCGGCATGGAGTTCGCCAGCTTCCAGCGTCCCGGATGGATCTTCGGGCTGGCCGAGCAGGCCATGAAGCTGATCCACGGCCGCCACACCCGCTAGGCACCTTCCCCCTCGGCCAACCGGCCCGTTCCCGGGCCGCCTCGACGTGCCTACTATCGGCATCGTTGAACATTCGACACCTGTGGCCGGCAATGGTGCTGGCCGCACTCCTGGGGATCGCCCACCTCGTGGTGGTGCCGACCTTCTGGCCCGTGGACGAAACCGCCCACGTCGCCTACGCCACCGAGCTGGTCGAGCACGGCCGGGTGCCGTCCATCGACGACCCCATCCCGCGTGACCTGCGCCAGCCCGGACTGGCCCAGCGGCTGTACTGGGAGCGTGACCAGGGGCGGCAGGGCCGCCTCGACATCTGGACCGCCAACCACCCCCCGCTGCCCTACGCCCTCCAGGGCACCGCCCTGTGGATCGGCGACGGCTTGATCGGCCGCGGCGGCGGCATGGCGCTGGCAAGGCTCGTGTCCACCGCCTGGCTGGTGCTCGGCGTGTGGGCGACGGGGGTGCTGGCCGGCCGCCTGGCCCAGCCCGTCCGTGGGCGCGCACGACGGCGCTGGGGACCCCACGCCGTCGGTGCGCTGGCCGCCACGACCGTGGCGGTCACACCGACCCTGTCCCACCTCGCCGGCGTGGTCTTCAACGACACGGCCGGGTTCGCCATGACCACGTGCTGCCTGCTGCTGGGGGTCGAGACCGCGCTGCGGGGTCCCGGGCGACGCACCCTTCCCCTCCTGGCGCTGCTGACGGCCGTCGGCGGGTTGACCCGCGTGACCGTCCTGCCGGCGATCGGGCTGATGTGGGCGCTCGTGGCCTACGGGTGGTGGCGCACCGCGCAGGTCGACCGCCCGCGCCTGCGACCGCGGCAGGCCCTCTGGGCGCTTGCCGTGATCCCCCCTGCCGCCTTCTGGATCGGCAACGTCGTGCGCTACGGCGACCCGACCGCCTCCACGTGGCTGCTGGATAAGTTCCAGCGTGACCTCAACGAGCCCCTCGCGACGCTGCTCGGCAGCCGTGTCGTGTGGCTGCGCCTGTGGGACCGGATGCTGGCCGACCTGACCACGGGGCACTGGGCGGGCGGGCTCCGCGCCGACCTGACCGAGGCCGTGCTGGTCGCGGGCCTGGTCGGGGCCGGACTCGGCCTTGCCCGATGGGTGCGCGGACCGCGCCGGTCACCCGTACGTCGGCGCGGCTGGGACGTCCGCCTGCGTCGCAACCCCGTCGTGGTGTGCTGGACGGCCTGCGGGGTGCTGGTGGCGTTCCTGGCGTTGGCCGCGCTGGAGTTCCACGCCTCGGGCGGGTCGTTGCACGGCCGCTACGGCATCGGCGGCATGGCGGTCGTCGCCACCGCGATCGTGGTGCTGCTGGCCGCTGCAGGCCGCGTCGGACGGATCGCCGCCACGCTGGTGCCCGCGGTGCTGATGGCCACCAACGGCCTGCTCCTCGCTGCCGTCGTCAACGACGGCAGCCGGACGTGGCGCCGCCCGGGCATCGACCTCGACCTGCCGCGTCTGGCCGGTGACGGCGCCCCTGAGATCGCCGCGGTCCTGTTCCTGCTCGCGACCGCCCTGCTGGCGGCCACGCTGGTCGCGGGCCCCGGCACGGTGCCGGCGGCGACGATGCGTCGTGCCCGCCGGGCACTGGCCGACCCCGCCCGCGGTGCTGGACGAGCGCTCGTCAGCCGGGCGCTTCCCGGTCGGGGCGTCGCGCTCGACGAGGACGGTCAGCCGATCTCGGCCAGCAGGCGGTCCGCGGCGGTGTAGGGGTCCATGTCGCGCGCGGCCACCGCCGCGACGACGGCCTCCAACGCCTCCCCCTCGTCCAGTCCGGCCATGCGCCGCCGGACCTGGGCCAGCAGGATCTCGCGGACCTGCACCCGTGCGGCCGCGCGGCGGTGCCGCAGGTGGCGGCCGGACTCCAGCGACCAGCGGCGGTGGGCGAGCAACCCCTCCACCAGCGCGTCGACACCCTCACCGGTGGCGGCCGTCGTGGCCACGACCGGCGGCGTCCACTCCCCCGGTGGTGCCATGTCGAGCATCCCGCGGATGTCCCGCAGGGTGCGCTGCGCGCCGTCGCGGTCGGCCTTGTTCACCACGTGGATGTCGGCGATCTCCATGATCCCGGCCTTGGCGGCCTGCACGGCGTCGCCCATGCCGGGGGCCTGCACGACCACGGTGGAGTCGGCGATGCTGGCGATCTCGACCTCGGCCTGTCCGACCCCCACCGTCTCGACGATGACGACGTCGAACCCGGCGGCCTCGAGCACCAGCAGGGCATGCGGGGTGGCCCACGACAACCCCCCGAGGTGGCCGCGGGTGGCCATCGAGCGGATGTAGACGCCGTCGTCGACGGCATGGTCGGCCATCCGCACCCGGTCGCCGAGCAGCGCACCCCCCGAGAAGGGTGAGGAGGGATCGACGGCCAGCACCGCCACGGTCAGCCCCCGGGACCGCATCGCCTGGGTGACCGCGCTGGTCAGCGTGGACTTCCCCACCCCCGGCGACCCGGTCAGGCCGATCAGGTGCGAGCCGCCGGTACGCGGGTGCAGGGCCGCCACGATCGCACGCAGCGCCTCGTCGTCGCCGTCCTCGACGGTGCTGAGGGCGCGGGCCAGGGCTCGTCGCTGGCCGGCGAGCAGCCGGTCCACGAGGTCCGCGGTGTCGAGGGGCATGGGGCTCCGGGTGGGGTCACACGGGTGGCACACGACGTGGGGTCATGCGGGGTGGAACGCGACCGTGCGCAGCGGTCGGGGTGACCGCTGCGCACGGAGGGGACGTGGGTTACAGCGCCTCGACGATCAGGGCGTCGCCCTGGCCACCGCCGCCGCACAGCGACGCGGCGCCGGTGCCGCCACCGCGGTTGCGAAGCTCGTTGAGCAGGCTGATGGTGATGCGGGCGCCGGTGCAGCCGATGGGGTGGCCGAGCGCCACCGCACCGCCGTTGACGTTGACCTTGGTCCTGTCGACGCCGAGCAGGCCGGCGGAGTGGATCGCCACCGACGCGAACGCCTCGTTCATCTCGTAGAGGTCCAGGCCCGACGGGTCCAGGTCGACCTTGGCGGCCGCGTTGCGGATGGCGTCGGCCGGCTGGTGGTGCAGCGACGGGTCGGGACCGGCGACGGTGCCGTAGGCCAGGATGCGGCCGAGCGGGGTCAGGCCCAGCTCCTCGGCCTTGCTGGCGGTCGTCAGCACCAGCGCGGCGCCGCCGTCGGAGACCTGCGAGGCGTTGCCAGCGGTGATGGTCCCGTCGCGGGTGAACGCCGGACGCAGGTTGCCCAGCGACTCGGCGGTGGTGCCGGGACGCATGCCCTCGTCCTGCTCGACGACCAGCGGGTCGCCCTTGCGCTGGGGCACCTCGACGGGCACGACCTCGTTGTCGAAGCGCCCGTCCTTCCACGCGGCGACCGCCCGCTCGTGGGACATGGCCGACCACTCGTCCTGCGCCTCGCGGGCGATGGTGTACTCGGTGTTCTTGGCGTCGGAGCCCTCACCCATGTGGACGTGCTCGAAGGCATCCCAGAGGCCGTCGTGGACCATCGAGTCGATGATCTGGCCGTGCCCCATCCGGTAGCCGCTGCGGGCCTTCGGCAGGACGTAGGGGGCGTTGGACATCGACTCCATGCCGCCGGCGACCATGACGTCGGCCTCGCCGAGCATCAGGGTCTGGCGGGCCAGCCCGATCGCGGACATGCCGGAGGGGCACACCTTGTTGATGGTGGTGGCCGGGACGTGCATCGGGATGCCGGCCTTGACCGCGGCCTGGCGAGCGGTGATCTGGCCCTGGCCGGCCTGCAGGACGTGGCCCATGTAGACCTGGTCGACCTGCTCGGGGGCCACACCGGCCCGCTCGAGGGCGGCGGCGATGGCGCGACCACCGAGGTCCATGGCGGTCAGGGAGGACAGGCCACCCTGGAACTTCCCGATGGGGGTCCGGGCGTAGCCGACGATGACGACATCTTGCATGTGGTTCTCCCTGGTGGGTGAGGCGGGCTCGTGAGGACCATTCTTGATGGGGATAGGATCCCGTTGCAATGTCAGCAGTCTGGGTCGGTACCGAAGAGGGCGGCAGAGGGTCGCTTCCCGCCCGCTGCGCCAAGACGGGCGAGCGGTGCATCAACCGGGTGCAGCTGCGCACCTCCGACCTGCCACCGGCCCTCGAATGGGCGACCTGGGCGCGGTTGTGGCCCCGGACGGCGTCGGCGGAGCCCCTGCCGGTGATCGTCAGCATGCTGCCGTCGGTGGCCCGCGTGCACTACCTGCTGCGGCGGACCCGCGACGTCACCTCGGTGGCCGTCGTCGTGCTCGTCCTGCTCGCGCTGACCACGTCCGGCCTGCTCCAGACCGTTGCGATGACGGCCCTGGCGGCCACGGTCGTGACCAAGGTCGTCGTCGCGGTCGTGGGCACCCTCTGGGCGGTCACCGTGCGGGCCGACACCACGGGCGAGTGGCTGCACCTCGACCACGTGCACGACGACTTCGTCACGGCGGCCGAACGGGTCACCGAACGCCCGGACCCCGACCCCGTCCTGCAGGAGCCGTCGCTGGACGCCCTGATCGGGACGGCCGGCGCCACCGCGTCGGACACGTGAGCGAGACGACGACCTCGCTGCTCCGGATCGACGCAGAGGAGCTCGCGGGGGACCTGCCCCTGGTCTGCGCCCGGACGGGTCGGCACGACGCGTTGCCGACCCCGGTCTGGTTCGCCCGGTCGCCCTCGTGGGCGTGGCTGCCCCTCGCGTTGCTGCTGCTGGCCGCGATGGCCACCACGTCGTGGGCGCCGCTCGCGTCCTGGTGGATGGTCGGCGCGGTGGCCGTGCCGATCGTGACCAGCCGGGGTGTGACCGGGCGGGTGCCGCTGTCCCCGAGCGTGCACGACCGGATCGTGGCGCTGCGCCGTCGCCGGCTCGGGGTCATCCTCGCGGCGCTGCTGCTCACCTGGGTGGCCGTCGGCCTGTGGCTGATCGGTTCGCGGGCCGGCGGCATGCTCGTCATGGCCCTGGTCGTCGGGCTGTACCTGATGGTGGTCGGCATGTTCTGGACCGGCCGGCACATCGGCGTGCGGGGCTGGCCGGAGGACGACGGCGGCGCGACCCTGCGCGACGTCCATCCCGCCTTCGTCGACGCAGTGCAGCTGCGCCGCACCGGCCACCGCCCCTGACCGATCCGGTCAGCGCTGGCAGAGGGGGGTACCGGCCGTCGGGGTCAGGCAGCGGGTGTCGCGCACCTCGCGGGGGGTCTCGTACAGCAGCGGCCCCTCGTCCTGCAGCACGAAGATCGGGTTGCCGACGGGCTTGGGTCCGCCCAGCGGGCTCTCCAGCGTCGTGTCGGCGCTGACGAGGAAGACGCGCCCCTGCGGGTCGACCTCGGTGGTGAAGAAGTCGCCCAGCCGGCGGTCGCCGCCCTCGCCGGTGTTGAGGTTGCAGGTCGTCCCCGACAGGCAGACCGCGCCGACGTGGATGGGATCGGGGGTGGCGACGGCGACGCTCCACTGCGGCGGGACGAACGCCGTGGTCCCGTCGGGGCAGGTGACCGTGGTGCCGGTCGCGTTGAGCGTGGTGGCGCTGACCAGGTGGAAGGAGCGGGGGTCGTCGGCCGGGCTCATCATCCAGCTGACGTTGACCCGATCCTCGTCGCCGGCGGTGACCCACGACCACATCGCACGGCCCTCGAAGGGCAGCGGGATCTGGCTGACCTCGCCCCACGTCTCGGTGTCCCGGTCGAAGTACCCGAAGTCCACGTACCCCCCGTCGCCGTCCTGGCCGGCGGTGGCCCGGTAGGCGTTGCCGACGGCGTCGACGGCCAGGCCGGTGTCGAAGAACTGGGTGCCGCTGCGCAGGGTCGGCCCCTGGTGGACCATCCACGACTCGCCGTCGTCGGCGGTGATCGCGATCGAGCTGCGGCCGACCGGGCCGATCAGGCCGTCGTCGGGGTTCGTCGGGTCCGGGTAGGGCTTGGCGTTGATCGGCACGTTGACGCCGATGGGCAGCCAGGTCACGCCGTGGTCGGTCGAGCGCCACAGCTGCCGGGCGGTGTTGACGTAGAGGAAGACCTCGCCGTCCTCCAGCGCCGCCAGCCACGGCCGGTCGCCCGAGGTGGCCTCGGGGTTGGCCAGCGCGTAGCTCTGCCCGTCGTCCAGCGAGGCGAAGACCGACACGTTCGCCAGGTCGATCTCGGTGTTGTAGATGTTGCCGGCCTGGTCGATGGCGTAGTCGGGGTCGGAGAACCCGGTGGAGGTGGCGGAGTGCGGGCCGGTGTTCAGCCCGGCGAGGCCGATGTAGTCCCACGTCCGGCCACCGTCGACGGAGCGCCAGTTCAGCACCTGGTTGGTGTAGCCGACCGCAAAGTCGTCCACGCCGCCGAGGGCGTCGGGGTTCTTGTACAGGTGGGTGGTCCCGGCGTGGGCCGAGACGTTCAGGGAGCCGTCGTGGCCGACGACGGCCACCGGTTCCCCACCCGCCCGGTCCGGGTCGATGACGACCCGTTCGGCGAACCCGATCGGCTCGGGCACGAGGTCCACGCAGGCGACGTCGTCACCGCCGGCGACGGCCACGGGCAGGACGCTGCCCAGCAGGGCAGCGGTGAGGGCGAGGAGGACCAGGCGAAGGCGCATGGCCGGGGGGTTCGACGCCGGATGCCCACGTTCCTGCGTCAGCCGCCGTCCTGTCCCAGCGGGGCCGGGGGCGAGCCGTCCTCGGCGGTGATCAGGGCGACGAAGATCGACTCGGTCCGGCAGATCCCCTGCGCCTTGACGAACAGGCGGTGCTGTCCGTCGGTGACGAGGGTCTCGGACTCCCAGATCTCGTCCTCGACGTTGATGATCTCCAGCACCTCGAGGTTGGCGGCGCTGACGTAGTCGGCCCGCACGCCGATGGGGGTCAGCGGCACCCAGCCCTCGACCTGCACGAGCGGGCCGTCCTGGCTGACCGCCGTCAGCCGTGCACCGTCGGGCAGGTGCAGCCCCTCGACGCTGTCCACCGGTGCCACCGCCTCGGGCTGCTCGCCGCATTCGCCGAGCCCCTCCAGCGGGGCCAGCAGCTCGCTGGCGATGTCGGTGGCGAACGTCGCGGGCACCTCGACGCCGTCGGCCACCGGGTCGCCGTCGCCGCCCCCACCGCACGCGATCGCCAGCAGCACGAACACCAGCCCGACCGTCCTGCCGCCCGTCCGCCACGCCGCCATGGCACCCACGGTATCCGTCGATGCGACGCAGAGTTGGCCCACGCGGACGCTGCACGAGACGATGCGCCGATGCCTCCCACCGACGACGACCTCGACACCGCCCCCGGGTCGGCCGACCTGTCGGCGCTCCGCGACGCGCTCGGCCAACCCCCGCCCGGATCGCTGGCCACGCTGGACCAGGCCGTCGTCGACGACCTGGCCGGCCTGGTCGTCGACGCCCGCAGGGGCCAGGAGTCCGACCTGGTGCAGGCCATCGACGATGCCCTGCGGCTGGTCCCCCGCCCCCTCCGTGGTGTGGTCAAGCGGGTGATCCTGCCGTGAGCCGGTTCGACCCCGCCCACCTGGAGCTGCTGCGGCTCGCGCGCTTGCTGAAGGTCGACCCCGACCGGCTGGAACCGCTGTCGGGCCTGCCCGTGGAGGACCTCCGCACGCTGCGCGACCGCATCGCCGAGCGGCTGTTCGAGGAGGGCCGCGACGCCTTCCAGCGTGCGGCCAACGTCGCCAACTTCGTGCCGGCGCCGCTGGCGGCCAAGCTGGCGGAGCACGCCCTCGGTCCGGTGCTGGCCGCCCGCACCACCGCCGTCACCCCGCCGCAGAAGGCCGTGGAGCTGTCCGGCCGGTTCTCCGCCGGCTTCCTCGCCGACGTCGCCGAGGAGATCGACCCCCGCGTCGTGGACGACCTCGTGCAGTCGTTGCCGGCCCGTGTGGTCGCCGACGTCGGCCGCGAGCTTGCCGCTCGGGAGGAGTGGCTGGTCATGGCCGACTTCGTCGGCGGCATCTCCAGCCCCGCGCTGGTCGCCACCGTCGATGCGCTGTCCACCGAGGCGATCCTCCGCATCGCGGTGTACCTGGAGGATCCCGATCGGCTGGACGAGGTCGTGGCCCTGCTCGACGACGATCGGCTGGCCGACGCCGTCACCGTGGCCCGCGCCGAGGGCCTCGAGGAGGAGCTCGCCTGGATCACCGAATCGGTCGGCGACGAACAACGTGCAAGGATTCCCTCCTGATGAAGCTGCAACGAATCGATCATGTCGGGTACGCCGTCGAGGACCTCGAGGCGGCCATCGCGTTCCACGAGCGCCTGTACGGGGCGGAGGTGGCGCATCGGGAGACCATCGAGACCGACGGCGTCGCCGAGGCCCTGCTGGCGATCGGCCCGTCGTTCATCCAGCTGCTGACGCCGACGCGTGACGACTCGCCGGTGGCGAAGTTCTTGGAGCGCAACGGCGAGGGTGTGCACCACATCGGCTACGGCGTGGCCGACATCGAGGCCACCTTCAAGGAGCTGCAGGACATCGGCGTGCGGCTGGTCGAGGACCACCCCCGACCCGGCAGCCGCGGCTGCACCGTGGCCTTCCTCCACCCCAAGCACGCCATGGGCGTGCTGGTGGAGCTGGTGGAGGACCCGACGCTGGAGGGGCGGCCATACGACCCGCCCGGCGCTGCGTCGGGGCATCCCCAGCCCTAGACTCCGCGAGCGTGGGACTGTTCGACCGGTTCAAGCGGCGCAAGGGCGACGACGACGTGCCCTCGACCGGTGGGCCGAGCGGCAAGGCGATCAGCGAGCTCAAGGAGTTCCTCGCCACCCACGAGGGCGTCGAGGGGTTCATCGAACCTCCCACCGCGGTCTACGCGATGACGCTGCTGCTGGTCGCCTGGGACGGCGAGTACCTGCGCCGACCGGTCAAGCACGCCAAGCAGGCCAGCAAGATCTGCGAGGACGCCGGCGTGCCGCTGTACGAGGCCCGCAAGGTCGGCTACCCCAAGCGGATGAAGGACTACGAGCGCGGCATCAAGCGGGAGTCCGTGTCGCTGGAGGACCTGCCCCCGCTCGAGGTCACCGACGACCGCGACGACTGACGGACCCCGACCACCGGAGGACACGCGACATGGCCACGCTTCGCCGGCTGACGAACTCCTGCCTGACGGTGACCGACGACCACGGGACGACGCTGTTCGACCCCGGGTTCTTCACCTTCACCTCCGGCGCGATCGACCTGGACAGCATCGGTGACGTGCAGCGGGTGCTGATCACCCACGAGCACGGCGACCACGTGCACCCCGACTTCGTCCGCTGGCTGCTGGACCGGGGCACCGATGTCGTCGTGCACGGGCCGCAGTCGGTCGCCGACCTGCTGGCCACCCACGACATCCCCGTGGACACCACCGCACCGGCCGGTACGAGCGTCGAGGACGTCGTGCACGAGCAGGTGCCCTCCGGCGCCAGGCCACCCAACCGGGCCTGGACCATCGACGGGCTGTTCACCCACCCCGGGGACAGCTACCAGCCGGCGACCACCGCGCCCGTGCTTGCCCTCCCGCTGCTGGTGCCGTGGGGGTCCACGACGGCAAGCGTCGCGTTCGCCCGTCGGCTGGCACCGCAGCAGGTCGTCCCGATCCACGACTTCTACCTCTCCTCCTCCGGTCGCGAGTTCATCGCTGGGATGGCCGGGGGTGTGCTCGCCGACGACGGCATCGAGCTGATCGCCCTCGACTGGGGCCAGTCCGCCACCCTGTGATCCCGCGAGGGTCATTTGTGATCCCGCCAGGGTCACTGTGATCCCGCGAGGGTCACTCCCCGTCGACGGGTCCGTGCGGCGACCGACGACGCTGCGATCGATGCAGGAACTGCACCACCGGTCACACAACTTCGTAACCGGGGGGGCTGTCGAAGCGTAGGACGGTCCGAACCGTCCATGTCCTCGACCGCCCCTCGGAGTCGTCGTGTCCCTGCCCCCCTCCGCCCGGCCGGCTGCCCGGCCAGCCGCCCGTGGCCTCGCCGGGCTCACCGTGCTGCTGCTCCTGCTCGCCGCGGCCCCTGCAGCACGTGCAGGGTCCACCGCACCCACGATGGAGCACCGGTCGACCTCCGTCCTGTCCCCCTCGACCGACGCACAACGCCTGCGGGACGCCCGAGCGGCAGCGGGCGACGGCCCCGTCGCGACGGCGCTCCTGGACCTCGCGGTGCGGGCCGGCGACGTCGAGGGCCGCGTCCTCACCGTCGACGGGGCCCCGCGGCCGGCGGCCGACGTGGCGGACGGTGACGGCAGCGACGACGGCACCGCGGCCGGGAACCGGGACGGCGCCTGGGCGCAGATGGGGATGCCGGTCGGTGTGGTGTACGGCGGTGACGACGGGTCCGACACGTTCCCGATCGGCGACCTCGACCGTGACGGCCACGACGACATCGTGACCCTGACCTTCGACGCGGCGGGGGTCACGCTCGTCGCGCTCAGCGGGGTCGACGGCGCGCCGCTGTGGATCGCACCGCAGCCGGACGGGCTGGTCGGCACGCTGCTGCAGGCCGTGCCCGACGTGGACGGCGACGGTCGTCGTGACCTGCTGGCCACCGGTGTCGGCCTGACCGAGTACGCGGGATCCGGCCACTGCGACGAGACCTCCTGCCGGGACGAGTTCGTGGAGTCCGTCACCTGGGAGGTCAGCATGCTCAGCGGTGCCACCGGCACGTCGTTGTGGCGCGACGCCGTCGACGGGCACGTCAGCTACACCTACAGCTGGGACGTCGACACCGGTGGGGAGACCTACCGGATCGAGTCCTCCAACTTCCCCCTCACCTTCCTCGCGTCCGGTGACCTCGACGGGGACGCCGCGCTCGACCTGATCAGCACGCGGACGACCTACACCGAGTCCAGCGATGCCGAACGCACGGGGACGTTCCCCGGCCCGGTGACGACCACGGAGACACAGTCCTTCGAGGGGGCGTCGACGATCCTGCTGGTCGACGGCGCCGACGGCACCACGATCCGCGAGCTGGCGGAGTCGGGACAGGGCACCGTCCTGCACGCCGTGCCCGTGCCCGACATCGACGGGGACGCCCTGACCGACGTGCTGGTGACCCGTACCCACGGGGCGAACGGATCCCGGACGTGCACCCAGCTGCTGATCCAGCTGCAGTGCCAGGAAACGAGCACGCGTGCCCACCACGACGTCCTGCTGCTCGACGGCGCTGACCTGTCGACGGCCTGGTCCCACGAGGTCCTGTCGGAGTCGGTCGGTGCGCGTGCACCCGGCGACCTGACGGGCGACGGCGCCGTGGACGTGCTCGTCACCGACCGGTCCGCTTCCTCCGACCCCGAGTCGTCCCGGCCACACCTGACCGTGCTCGACGCCACGGACGGCAGCCAGCTGTGGACCTGGACCGCTCCGACGGTCGACGGGGACGCCTACAGCGACGGCGTCTCGTTGGTGGCGACCACCCCCATCGACGGCGTCGCCGGCAAGGACATCGTCCTGCGGCGCCAGGTGTTCACCTACGACAGCGACACCGGCGAGGAGTCCGGTGAGCTGCACCTGATCCGTCTCGCCGGCGACGACGGCGACGAGCTGCTGACCACCGTCACCGAGGGAACCACGTTCTGGTACGACAGTCGCGCGGCGGACGCCGACGGCGACGGGACCGACGACGTCGTCCTGATGGGGTTCGACTACGACCCCCAGTCCGGCACGGAGACCAGCCTGCTGCTGGTGGAAGCCGGTGACGACGGCGAGACGCTGCTGACCCGCGACCTCCCGATCTTCGCCGACCTGACCGTCCTCGGCGACGTCGACGGCGACGGTGGGGCCGAGGCCGTCGTCATCGACTTCGGCTTCGACGTCGCGTTCGGCTACGGCGACAGCGGCGACGGCGACGAGGGCGCCGGCGGGGGGACCGACGCCGACGCGACCGGGACCGATGTGTTCGCCCTGGACGGCGGTGCGGTCCGCTGGACGGTGCCCGGCGTGCCCGACGGGTTCACCACCATCGAGCCGGCCGGCGACCTCGACGGCGCGGGCGACGGCGTGGACCTGCTGGTCCAGTCCTTCGCCGTCTTCGGCGACGTCCCGATGACCCTCACGGCCGCCCGTGCGGGCGCCGACGGCCGGCTGCTGTGGTCCGACCCGGACCCCGTCGCCATCAGCCGCGTGGCGGGACCGTCGCGGACGGCGACGGCCGCCGCGCTCTCGGCCGCAACCCGCCAGACCGCATCCACGGTGGTCGTCGCACGCGCCGACGCGTGGCCCGACGCCATCGCCGGCGGCCCGTTGGCCGCCATGATGGACGCCTCCCTGCTGCTGACGGCCGGGGACGGCCTGTCGGCCGACACGGCCGCCGAGATCGTCCGACTGGGGGCGACCCGGGCCGTGCTGCTGGGCGGCGAGCAGGCCCTCTCGGCCCGGGTGGACGCCGACCTGCGTGCTGCCGGCCTGGCCGTGGAACGCCTCGCCGGCAGCGACCGGTTCGCCACGGCCGGGCTGATCGCGCAGCGCGTCGTGGCGGAGGGGGGCGACGGCTCACGCGTGGCGGTCGTCCGCGGCACCCACCCCGACCCCGAGCAGGGGTGGTCCGACGCCGTCGTCGCCGCTGCCCACGGGGCGGCCGACGGGCACCCGATCCTGCTCGCGGCGACCGACGGCCTGTCGCCGAGCACGCTCGACGCCCTGAGGACACTGTCCCCCACGTCCGTCCTGGTCCTCGGTGGGCCTTCCGCGGTGTCGGTCGACGCCGAGCAGCAGGTCCGCGACACCGGCGCCCGGACCCTGCGCGTCAGCGGGACCGACCGGTACTCCACCGCCCGGATCGTGGCCGACCTGGCGGTGGACGCCGGGACGTCGCCCCGCCGGGTCTGGGTGGCCACCGGCAGGCGGTTCCCCGACGCGCTGGCCGCGAGCGCGGCGGTCGGGACCGGCAGTGTCCTGCTGCTGGCCGACGGCGACACGAACGACCGGGCCGAGGAGCTGCTCGGCTTCGTCGGCACCCACCGCGACGAGGTCGCCGAGCTGGTCCTCATCGGTGGGTCCGCAGCCCTGTCGGACACCCTGGAGACCCGGCTGCGGCGGCTGCTCGCGGAGTGACGAGCCGTCCGCATCCTCGGCGTCAGAAACGTGCGGTCGGCGCACGTTGACGCCGGCCACACGACGTGGGAGGGTCGGCGACGCACCATGAGACTGCTCCAGCTCCTCGACGCGTGGCCGGTCGCCCGGCAGATCCGGACCGGCGACCTGCTCGGTCGCGGACGTGCCGCCCAGTCGGCGGCGTCGGCGGCCCGGCGGCCCCGGACCGAGGATGCCGCCCGGGTCGTGCAGTCGATCTGCCCCTACTGCGCCGTCGGCTGCGGGCAGCGGGTCCACGTCCGGGACGGGGAGGTCCTGCGGATCGAGGGCGACCCCGACTCGCCGATCTCGCGCGGCAAGCTGTGCCCCAAGGGTGCGGCAACCCGCACGATGCTGGACTCGCCGCTGCGGGAGACACGGGTCCGGTACCGCCCGCCGCACGCCACGGACTGGGAGGACCTCGACCTCGACGTGGCGATGGACATGATCGCCGACCGGGTGATCGCGACCCGTGCCCGCACGTGGGAGGACCGCGACGACGACGGCGTGCCGCTGCGGCGCACGATGGGGCTGGCGCACCTCGGCGGGGCCACCCTCGACAACGAGGAGAACTACCTCCTCAAGAAGCTCTACACGGCGCTCGGGGCCATCCAGGTCGAGAACCAGGCCCGGATATGACACTCCTCCACCGTCCCCGGTCTGGGGACGTCGTTCGGGCGTGGCGGTGCCACGACCTTCCTGCAGGACCTCGCCAACGCTGACGTGGTGGTGATCCAGGGCTCCAACATGGCCGAGTGCCATCCGGTGGGGTTCCAGCACGTGATGGACGCCAAGCGGCGTGGCGCGACGATCATCCACGTCGACCCGCGGTTCACCAGGACCAGCGCCGTGGCCGACATCCACGTGCCGCTGCGCGCCGGCAGCGACATCGCCTTCCTCGGCGGGATCGTCAACCACCTGCTGACCACCGAGCAGTGGTTCCGCGAGTACGTCGAGCGCTACACCAACGCCGCGACGCTGCTGGACGAGTCGTTCCTCGACACCGAGGACGGCGGCGAAGACCAGCCCGACATCGAGGGGTTGTTCTCCGGCTGGGACCCCGAGACCGGCACCTACGACACCGCCAGCTGGCAGTACCGCGGCATGACCGCCGCCGGTGCGGCCGGCGATCGTGACTCCACGGCCGCCGAGACCGAACGGGCCGGCGCGCACGGGGGCGAGCTCGAGGGCGGCAACCCGCCCCACGAGGACCCCACCCTCACCGACCCGCTGTGCGTCATGCAGGTCCTGCGCCGCCACTTCGCCCGCTACACCCCCGAGATGGTGGAGGAGGTGTGCGGCGTGCCACGCGAGACGTTCCTCCGGGTCGCCGAGGCGCTGGCGTCCACGGGCACCCCCGACCGGGCGGCCGCCTTCTGCTACGCCGTCGGCTGGACGCAGCACACCGTCGGGGTGCAGTACATCCGCACCGCCGCCATCGTGCAGCTGCTGCTGGGCAACATCGGGGTGTCCGGCGGCGGCATCCTGGCCCTGCGTGGCCACGCGTCCATCCAGGGGTCCACCGACATCCCGACGCTGTTCAACATCCTGCCCGGCTACATCCCGATGCCGCAGGCCTCCACGTCCTCCGACCTGTCCAGCCATGTCGAGGCGAACGCCGCCACCGCCGGGTTCTGGGGGAACATGCGCGACTACCTGGTCAGCCTGCAGAAGGCCTGGTTCGGCGACGCGGCCACAGCCGACAACGACTGGGGGTTCGGCTGGTTGCCGCGGCTGACCGGTGACCATTCGGCCTACCGCACGGTGCTGGACATGCTCGACGGCGACGTCGAGGGCTACATCGTCATCGGTGAGAACCCGGCGGTCGGCAACGCCAACTCGGGGCTGCACCGGATGGCCATGGCCCAGCTGGACTGGCTGGTCGTGCGCGACTTCCAGCTGATCGAGTCGGCAACGTTCTGGCAGGACGGCCCCGAGGTCGAGACCGGCGAGATGGTCACCACCGACATCGGCACCGAGGTGTTCTTCCTGCCAGCCGCCAGCCACGTGGAGAAGGACGGCACCTTCACCAACACCCAGCGGCTGCTCCAGTGGCACGACCGGGCGGTGGAGCCGCAGGGTGACTGCCGCAGCGACCTTTGGTTCGCCCATCAGCTGGGGCTGCGGATCAAGGCGAAGCTGGCCGACAGCGAGCTCGAGCGCGACCAGCCGATCCGCCACCTGACCTGGGACTACCCGACCGAGGGCCCCCACGACGACCCGTCGGCCGACGCGGTGCTGCGCGAGATCAACGGGTGGGACGCCGACGGGCAGCCGCTGTCCAGCTACACCCAGATGGCCGATGACGGATCGACCGCGGCGGGCTGCTGGATCTACACCGGCTGCTACGCCGACGGGGTCAACCAGACGAGACGTCGCCGTCCGGGCAACGAGCAGTCGTGGGTGGCGCCGGAATGGGGCTGGGCGTGGCCGTCGAACCGTCGGATCCTCTACAACCGGGCGTCGGCGGACCCCGAGGGCAACCCGTGGTCGGCGGATCGTGCCTACGTCTGGTGGGACGCCGAGCAGGGCCGCTGGACGGGGCACGACGTGCCCGACTTCGAGGGCGACAAGCCGCCGGACTACGTCCCGCCCGAGGGTGCGACGGCGGAGGCAGCCATCGGTGGTGACCATCCGTTCGTGATGCAGGCCGACGGTCGTGGCTGGTTGTTCGTGCCGCGCGGGGTGGTCGACGGGCCGCTGCCGACCCACTACGAACCGCACGAGTCACCCGTGCGCAACGCCATGTACCGCCAGCAGGCCAACCCGATGCGCGAACGGTTCGACCGGCCCGAGAACGTCTCCCACGGCAGCGGGCAGGACGCCGATGCCTACCCCTGCGTGATGACCACCTACCGGTTGACCGAGCACCACACGGCGGGGGCGATGAGCCGCTCCGTCGCCCACCTGTCGGAGCTGCAGCCGGAGATGTTCTGCGAGGTCTCCCCCGCCCTCGCCGCGGAGCGGGGCCTTGCCAACGGCGGGTGGGCGACCGTCATCAGCGCCCGGGCCGCCATCGAGGCCCGCGTGCTGGTCACCGAGCGCATGCAGCCGCTGCGGGTCGGTGGGCGGGAGATCCACCAGATCGGCCTGCCCTACCACTGGGGGTTCCGGGGGCTGAGCACCGGTGACGCCGCCAACGACCTGTTCGCCCTGGCGCTGGACCCCAACGTGCACATCCAGGAGGTGAAGGCGGCCACCTGCGACATCCGTCCGGGTCGGCGTCCCCGCGGCCCCGCCCGGCGGGACCTCGTCCGCCGCCACGCCGAACGGGACGGTCGCGATCCGACCGCCGACGGGGACCCCACGGACCGATCACCCACCGACCAGCAGCCCGCCGACCCGTCAGGCAGCGACCGGCCATGAACCCCAGCCGTTACACCTCCTCCCCCGCCACCGTCGGCTACGACGACGACCGGCCGCGCATGGCGTTCTTCACCGACACCACCGTGTGCATCGGCTGCAAGGCCTGCGAGGTGGCCTGCAAGGAGTGGAACGACGTGCCGTCCACCCCGCTGGAGCTGACGGGGTTCTCCTACGACAACACCGGCGGCCTGGGCAGCGAGAGCTGGCGGGCCGTGAAGTTCGTCGAGCAGCGGCTGCCCGAGATCCGCCGGCAGGGTGCCGACGGGGCGTTCGTCTCGGCCGGCCAGCAGGGCCCCGACCTCAGCGCGGTCGGTACCGGCGGGTTCGCCGGGGATCCCCAGGAGCTGGACCTCACGCGTGCCGACGCCGACGGGATCGCGCTGGCCGTCGACGCCGCCGCGGGCGCCGGCGACTTCCGCTGGCTGATGGCCTCCGACGTGTGCAAGCACTGCACCACGGCCGCGTGCCTCGACGTCTGCCCGACCGGTGCGCTGTTCAAGACCGAGTTCGCCACCGTGGTCCTGCAGGACGACATCTGCAACGGCTGCGGCTACTGCGTGCCGGCATGTCCCTACGGCGTGGTCGATCGCCGACCCGACGACGGTCGCGCCTTCAAGTGCACCATGTGCTACGACCGCATGAAGGGCGACATGACGCCGGCGTGCGCCCAGTCGTGTCCCACCGACTCCATCATGTTCGGCACCTGGGAGGACATGCGGGCGGCCGCCGGGGATCGCCTGGAGGAGGTCGTCGCCGCCGGGCTGCCGGGGGCCCAGCTGTACGGCGAGGACACCGCCAACGGCGTCGACGGCTGCGGCGCGTTCTTCCTGCTGCTCGACGACCCCGAGGTCTACGGCCTGCCGCCCGACCCGATCGCCACGACGAAGGACCTGCCGGACATGTGGCGGGCAGCGGCCCGGGCAGCCGCGGTCATGGTCGCGGGGATCGCCGGCGCGGTGCTCGTCGCCGGCCGGAGGGCGTCCCGATGAGCCGTGCGCAGCAGGACGGCGCGGGAACGCGCCGCCCCAGGGTGCGGGGCGGTCGCGGATCGGTCGTCCCCGACGCCGAACCGCGCAGCTACTACGACCTGCCGATCGTCAAGGCACCGGTGTGGACGTGGGAGGTGCCCGCCTACTTCTTCGTCGGTGGGACCGCCGGTGCGTCGTCGGTGCTGGCGGCGGTCGCTGAGGCCACCGGGAGGACGACGCTGGCCCGCACGGCACGCCTGGTCGCCGCAGGAGCGGTCGCCACCAGCCCGCCGCTGCTGATCCGCGACCTCGGCCGTCCCGAACGGTTCCACCACATGCTGCGGGTCCTCAAGCCGACCTCGCCGATGAGCGTCGGCTCCTGGATCCTCGCGCTCTACGCCCCGGCCGCGATCGGTGCGGCAGGCCTGGAGGCGCTCGGCTGGTTCCCCCGGCTCCGTCGCGTCGCCGGCGCCGCGGCGGCAGGCCTGGGTCCGGCGCTCTCCACCTACACCGCGGTGCTGCTGACCAACACCGCCGTGCCCGTGTGGCACCAGGCCGAGCGGACGCTGCCGGCCGTGTTCGCCGCCAGCTCGACGATGTCCAGCGGGGCGGCCGCGGTGCTGGTCGACCCCACGGACCCGGCGGCCCGTGCGGTGGCGGTCGCCGGCGGACTGGCGGAGCTGGTCACCACCGAGCGCATGCACCGGGCGCTGGACGACGACGTGGCCGGCCCCTACCGCGAGGGCGACTCGGCCCGGTGGGCCGGGATCGCGACGGCGGCAACCGCCGCCGGGTCGGCCCTGGTCGCGCTTGCCCCGTCGGGGCGCGGCGGGCGGCTGGCTCGTCGCGTGGGCGCGCTCGGCATGCTGGCCGGCGCGGCGGCAACCCGCTGGTCGGTGTTCCGCGCCGGCTTCGCCTCCGCGGCCGATCCCGCTGCCACGGTCGGGCCGCAGCGCCGACGCATCGCCGCCCGCGCCTCCTCGACCGAGGGGTAGTCCCGGGTCGGCTACTCGGCCATCCGCACGGACTCGACGACGACGTCCTCGCGGGGTCGCTCGCCGTCCAGCGGGGTCTTCGCGATGGCGTCGACGACGTCCATGCCGTCGGTCACCTGCCCGAAGACGGTGTAGTTCGGCGGCAGGCCGACGTCGTCGAGGCAGATGAAGAACTGGCTGCCGTTGGTGTTGGGGCCGGCGTTGGCCATCGCGAGCGTGCCGCGCTCGTACCCGCGGTTGCGGGCCGACGCGAGCTCGTCGGGGAAGCGGTAGCCCGGCCCACCCGTCCCGGTGCCGGTCGGGTCGCCCATCTGGATCACGAAGCCGGGGACGACCCGGTGGACGATCGTGCCGTCGAAGAACTTCTTGCCGGCCAGGAAGGCGAAGCTGTTGGCCGCGACGGGCGCCTCGTTGGAGAACAGCTGCAGGGAGATGTCGCCCATCGAGGTGGACAGCGTCGCCGAGTGGCGCGACGCGTCATCGAGGACCTGCTCGGGCTCGGCGTAGTGGTCGGCCATGGCCCTACTGCTCCTGGACGGTGACGGATTCCATGTACACGCGCTCGGTGGGCGTCTCGCCCTCGGCGGCGATGGCCCCGATCTCCTCGAGGACGTCGAGGCCCTCGGTGACCTGGCCGAAGACGCTGTAGGCACGCTGCTGGTCGAACGCGGTGTCGAACAGCTCGTTGTAGACGAAGAAGAACTGGCTGCCACCGGTGTTGGGGCCGGCGTTGGCCATCGCCACGGACCCGACGGGGTAGCCGTCGGACTCGGCCAGGCCGAGCTCGTCGGGCAGGCTGTAGCCGATGCTCCAGGTGTTGGTCTGGTCGCCACCACCGGTCTGCAGGGCGCCGATGCTGGTGGCGTTGCGGAAGATCTCCAGGCCGTCGAAGAAGCCCTGCTGGGCGAGGAAGACGAAGGAGTTGACGGTCTCGGGGGCGTCGTCCTCGAGCAGGTCGAGGGTCACGGTGCCACAGGACGTCTCGACGACGGCCACGTAGTCCACCCCCTCCTCCAGCACGTCCGCCGGTCCACCGGGGAACTGCGGGCGGGTGTCGGCGACGTTGGACGGCTCCTCGGCGTCGCAGGCGACGGGACGGTCGTCGATGACCGGCTCGAGGCCGGAGTCGACGGCCTCACCGGGCTCGACCGCGGGGTCGTCGGGGACCATCGTGGCGGGCTCGGCGTCCTCGCTGGGTGCCTCGGACCCGTCCTCGACGGCTTCGCTGGCGGACGCCTCGAGCTCGCTGGCCAGTTCGCTCGCGAGGTCGGCGACGTCGTCGTCCTGCGACCGGCGGTCCATCACGGTGGCCGCGACGAGGATGCCGCCGAGCACCAGCACCGCGACGACCGCGATCGCGGTCATCTGGTTGCGACGACGCTCCGCCTGGCGAGCCTTCTCGCGCTCTGCTTGCCGGCGAGCCTTCTCCTGCTTCTTGTGCTGGCTTCCGCTCACGCTGTGTGTGCCCCGCGTTTCTGGTCTGGGCAGGCTGGCTCCGGGGAGCAACCGACCCGGTCGGACGGTGAATCGACCCGAAGGCTATCGCGCTCGTGCGACCCCCCGGGAATGGGGTGGTCCGGTCAGCTCGACCGAACGTCCCTCAGAAGGTGTTGAGGGTCAGCCCGCCGTCGATGACCAGCGTCTGACCGGTGATGTAGGACGCCTTGTCGCCGGCCAGGAAGACGATGGCGTCGGCGACCTCGCGCGGCACACCCCACCGCTGGATCGGTGCCCGCTGGACGAACGCCTTCTCGGTGTCGTCGTCGGTCCACGCGAACTTGGAGATGTCGGTCTTCACCCAGCCCGGCGCGACGGCGTTGACGCGCACGCCGGCGTGGCCCATCTCCATGGCAGCGTTGACGGTCAGGCTGATCAGGCCGGCCTTGGCGGCACCGTAGTGGGCCATTCCGGGCGAGGACCCGGCACCGGCGACCGACGACACGTTGACGATCGAGCCGGAGCCCTGCGCCGTCATCAGCTTGCCGGCCTCCTGGGTGGCCCAGAACGCCTGGGTGAGGTTGAGGGTCAGCCCCTTCTCCCACCCGGAGGAGCGCATCTCGGTGATCGGCACCATGAAGGAGTTCCAGCCGGCGTTGTTGACCAGCACGTCCAGCCGGCCGAGCTCTGCGGCGGTGTGGGTCACGGCATGCCGGACCTGCGCCTCCTCCATCACGTCGGTCGGCACGACCAGCGTGCGCGCGCCGTGTTCACCGCACTGCGCGGCAACCGTCTCGAGATCCTCCACGGTGCGGGAGGCGAGGGCCACGTCGTAGCCGTCGGCAGCCAACGCGATGGCGGTGGCCGCCCCGATACCCCTGGACGCGCCGGTGACCAGCGCGACCCTGCGGTCCTGGCTCACGCCGCCCCGTCGCTGCGGCCGACCTCGATGCGCCAGCAGTAGCGGTGCCAGTGGCGGCGCAGGTCGGGATCCCCGTGGGGCCAGACCACGACGTGGGCCTCGCCTTCGGGGATCGTGTTCCCGCAGTCAGGACAGATGTAGTCCTTCTCCGCCCGCTCGGCCGGCACGTTCTGGACGTCGTAGCCGTCCAGCTGCATGTCCGGGTCGATCTGGGACCGCGAGTAGATGTGAGCCATGTCCTGCAGCGCTTCGGGGTTCTGCCATGGCCGTGACTTGCGCTTGCGGCGCGCACCCTTGCTCATGTCAATCGACTTCCTCGACAGGGGCCTTCGTGGTGGTCGACCACGGGTTGTGTGTCTGGCCCCACAATCTAGTACGTGTAGAAGCCTCGGCCGACCTTGCGGCCGAGATATCCGACGCTCACCATGTGCTCCAGCAGCGGGACCGGCTCGAAGCCCGGATCACGGAACTCCGCGTACAGCGCCCGGCAGATCTCCAGGGTCACGTCGAGACCCACGATATCCATCAACGCGAACGGCCCCATGGGATGCCCGCAGCCGAGCTTCATCGCCGTGTCGATCTCGGGTGCGGTGGCGTAGCCGTCCTCCAGCATCCGGGTGGCGTCGTTGAGGTAGGGGAACAGCAGCGCGTTGACGATGAAGCCGGCCCGGTCGCCGCAGAGCACGCCGTGCTTGCCGAGCTTCTCGGTGATCGCGCGGGCCTGCATCAGCGTCGTGTCGTCGGTCCGCACCGTCGGCACGACCTCGACGAGCTTCATGATGGCGGCCGGGTTGAAGAAGTGCAGGCCGATGACCTTCTCGGGCCGGTTGGTGGCCATGGCCATCTCGATGACCGGCAGGGAGGAGGTGGTGGTGGCCAGCACGCAGTCGGGCTTGGTGATCTGGTCGAGCTCCTCGAAGAGGGGACGCTTGACCTCCATCAGCTCGGCGACGGCCTCGATGACGATGTCGCACTCCGCGAAGCTGGCCAGGCCGTCGGTGACGCTGATGCGGCCGAGGGCCTCCTCGGCGGCGTCGGCCTCCATGCGGCCCTTGTCGACCATGCGCTGCAGCGACGTGCCGACAGCGGCCTTCGCCGACTCGGCCTTGGCGACGCTGCGGCCGCGAACGATGACGTCGTAGCCGGCCTTGGCGCAGACCTCGGCGATGCCGGAGGCCATGGTGCCGGTGCCGAGCACGCCGATGGTGCCCCAGCTGGCGATGGAGTCGGGGTCGATCGGGGTGACGTCGCTGGCGTCGTCGGGGGCCAGGCGGGAGGAGTTGGGCTTCTCGTAGGTGTAGAAGCCACGGCCGGACTTGCGACCCATGAAGCCGGCGGTCTTGAGCTGCCGGATGATCGGGTGCGGGGCGTAGCGCACGTCGCCGAACTGCTCGTACATGCGCTCCATGATGGAGTTGGTGGAGTCGATGCCGATCAGGTCGACGAGGCCGATCGGGCCGATCGGGTGGCCGCAGCCGAACCGCATGGCGGCGTCGATGTCCTCACGGGTCGCGTAGCCCTCCTCCACCATGCCGACGGCCTGGTTGAGGTAGGGGAACAGCAGCAGGTTGGCGATGAAACCGGCGCGGTCGCGGACGACGACGGGGGTCTTGCCGAGCTCGGTCGCGAAGGCCTTGGCCAGCTCGACGACCTCGGGGTTGGTGACGACCGTCGTGATCATCTCCACCAGCTCCATGACGGGGGCCGGGTTGAAGAAGTGGAAGCCGAGGACGCGGTCGGGCCGCTTGGTGTGGACCGCGACGTCGATGACCCCGAGGGAGGAGGTGTTGGTCGCGACGATCGCGTCGGGCCGCAGGACCGCGTCGAGCTGCTCGAAGGTCTTCTGCTTCATGTCGAGCTGCTCGGGGACCGCCTCGATGACGAGGTCGCTGTCGGACAGCACGGCGAAGTCGGTGTGGCCGGTGATCCGGTCGAGGATCTCCTCCATCTCCTCCGCGCCGAGCTTGTCGCGGTCGACCGCACGCTGGAGGGAGTTGCGGATCCGGCTGAGGCCCTTCTCGACCATCTCGTCGTTGATCTCGACGAACTGCACCGCGCGGCCGCCGCGGGCGACCACCTCGCAGATGCCCGATCCCATGGTTCCACAGCCGACGACGCCGACCTTCTCGATGCGCTCCACAGCTCTCCCTAGAGGGTTGTCCGGCCCACGCCGTGGCGTCGGCGCAGGGACAAGTGAGTCTATGGGGTGGGCTGGGTCAGTCCCGAATCAGGTGGGCGCCCGACCGAGGCACCCGAACACGGCGTGCGCATTGCCCCCCTGTATGGGCGGTCGATCCCACACGGGGTGAGCCCGCGTGCGGCAAGCCCGCCCCCATCGGGCGTGGATGCCACACACGGCCCGAGCGCGGGTGCGATGGACCGCCCCACGCGAGGTCGAACGCACACACCAGTCGTGTGCCGCACGCACCGAGGTGCCAACGCACCGCCGCAGGGCGCCGACGAAACGCGAGCGAGACTCGCAGCGCCCGATGCGAAGCGAGGGTCGAGAATCGAGGGAGCGATTCGTCGGTCACGAGCCCGAGGACCGTCCGAGCGGAGCGAGGACCAACGAACAGGGACCCGACGAGCGGAGCGAGGACCAACGAACAGAGCTAGCTGAGCACGTTCAGCAGGCTCAGCACCGTGCGCAGGAGCATGGCGTGGCGGGGCAGGCCGTGGATCTGCAGGCCACCGGCGACCCAGCGGCTGGTGAGGCCGCGGCCCGACGACGTCAGCAGGTCGGGGATGCCGAAGCGCAGGGGCACGGTGGACAGGCCGAGGATGGTGTCGGCGGTCCCGACCAGGCGCAGCTCCGCAGCCATCGCCGGGCCCGACGTGACCCACAGCTGGTCGCCGGCGAAGTGCAGGCGGACCTGCTCATCGGTGTCGGTGACGACGATCCCCACCGCACCGCTGGACCGGCGGACCAGCGCACCTTTCGACGGGTCGGCGACGAGGTTGGCGCTCAGCAGGCCGCCAAGCATCCCGGCGAAGGGACCGGCCCCGTCCTCGACCTCGACGGTCACCTCGGGCTGCAGCGGGCTCATCCGACCCCGGCTGCGCCGGACCGGATCAGCAGGAACCCGATCAGGTTGAACACGACGTGGGCGACGACCGGCACGACGAGGGTCCCGTGGCGTCGCATCACCCAGGCCAGCACCATCCCGAGCGGGAACGTCAGGGCGATCACGAACCCCTCGACGTGGGTGACGCCGAAGGCCAGGCCGGACAGTCCGATGGCAGGCCAGGCGGGAAGGTGCTTGTTGAGCGCCTGGAAGAGGACGCCGCGGTACAGCAGCTCCTCCCCCAGCGGCCCGAGCAGCACGACCCCGAGCCCGACCAGCAACGGCGTGACCCCGCCTGCCTGCGCGGCCTCCTGCACGCCCTGCTGCACCGCCGGGGTCTCGCGGCCCATCGCCTCGATCAGGGTGGTGAGGGCGATGCCCAACCCAAGCTGGACGACGACGAACGATCCCAGCCCGTAGGCCAGCCCCAGCCACACGTCACGCAACGTCGGCTGCTTGACGCCGAACGCGCGCCGCACGGCGTCGGGGACCTTCGCCTGCAGCCCACGGAACCGCACCCAGGACACGGTGACGGCCGTCAGCATGACGACGGCCACGAGCACCCCGACCGCGGTGGATTCCGGCGAGAGGGGGTCGCCGAACGCCGATCCGACGATCGTCGCGCCGGCCCCTGCGACCACCAGCCACAGGACGTAGACGACGATCGCGTCCCACCACTCCCACGGGATGGCGTGCCGCCGATCGCGGCCGTCCATGGGTGCGGGACTCCAGTCGGCTGGGGACACCGGAACCCGGTCGCCCACCTCGGGCTGCACGCGTTATCCCGCTGCCGGGGTGCCGACGCGCTCGACGTCGGCGCCGAGGTTGGTCAGCTTGCCGAGGAAGTCGGCGTATCCACGGTCGATGTGGAAGGGGTCGCGGACGACGGTCTCGCCCTCGGCGACGAGGCCGGCGAGGACCAGGGCCGCACCGGCACGCAGGTCGGTGGCCCGGACGACGGCGCCGTGCAGTGCGCGGGGTCCTCGGACGACGACGTGGTGGCCCTCACGGGTGATGTCGGCGCCCATCAGCTGCATCTGCTCGATGAGGGCGAAGCGCCCCTCGTAGACGTTCTCGGTCAGCAGGGACTGGCCCTGCGCCTGGGACAGCAGCGCCTGGAACTGCGCCAGCATGTCGGTGGGGAAGCCGGGATAGGGCAACGTGGCGACGTCGGCCGCGACGAGCTGTGCGCCGGGCAGGACGCGGATGAAGTCCGCGCCGGTCCGCAGCTGCACACCCGCGGCCCGGAGGCGGTCCAGGGGGCGGGCCAGGTGGGACGGGTCGACACCCTCGATGGTGACGTCGCCGCCGGTCATCGCCGCGGCGACCGCGAACGTGCCGGCTTCGATGCGATCCCCCACGACACGGTGCCGGCAGGGTGTCAGCGACTCGACGCCCTCGATGGTCAGCTCGGGGGTGCCCGCGCCGGTGATGCGTGCGCCGAGGCCGTTGAGGAAGTCGATCAGGTCGGCGATCTCGGGCTCGCGGGCGACGTTGCGCAGCCGGGTGGTCCCCCGGGCGGTCGTGGCGGCCATGACGAGGTTCTCGGTTGCCCCGACGCTTGCGTACTCCAGCTCGTAGTCCGCGCCGACGAGGCCGTGCGGCGCGCGGGCCTCGAAGTGTTCGGCGCCGACGGTGATCTCCGCACCGAGGGCGGCCATGCCCTCCAGGTGCAGGTCGACGCCGCGGGACCCCAGGTTGCAGCCGCCGGGCTGGGCGATGTGGGCGTAGCCCATGCGTGCCATCAGCGGCCCGAACGTGGCCAGCGACGACCGGAGCCGTCCGGCCAGCTCGAGGGTCGTGCCCTCGCCCAGCCGGTCGGGCACGTCGATGCTGACCGTGTGGGTGCCCGTGCCGTCGGCCTCGATGGTGACGGTGGCGCCGAGGTGGCGGACCACGTCGGCCATGGCGTAGGTGTCGGAGATCCCCGGGACGTTGGTCAGGACGCTGGTGCCGGGCGCCAGGAGGGCGGCCGCGAACAGCTTCAGCGCAGAGTTCTTGGCGCCACCGATCCGGACGGTCCCGGTGAGGGTGGCGGGGCCGCGGACGACGAAGGCATCCTCGAGCGGGGCCAGCGCCGAGCGGGCGTGCGATCCGTCGACGAGCGGCGCGTCGACGGTGTGTGGAGTGGCGGTCATCGCGCTCGGAGTGTATCCCCGGTGGGCCGCGGTCCCCGGGAGCCACCGGCCCGATGGGCAGGGTGCACGACCGCCGCGTCGGGGTGCGGACGGCGCCTCGAGCAGGACCGGCAGGTCAGGATGTGTCGCCGAAGAGCGGCAACCGCACGTCCATCGTGGTGCCCCCGCCGGGTGTGTCGCGCAGGACGATCGATCCGCCGTGGGCCTCGACGATCGTCTTCACGGTGTACAAGCCGAGGCCGGTCCCCCGGACGTCTCCCCGGGCGAAGCGGCCGAAGACGTTGACCCCGGCGGGCATGCCGGGACCGTGGTCGATCACCAGCATCTGCGCCATGCCGTCGGTCCGCTCGACGATGACCTCCACCGGCGAGCTGCCGGGGACGTAGCGCAGGGCGTTGGCGATCAGGTTCTGCACGACGCGGGTCAGCTGGTCGGCGTCGCCCCACGCGATGACGCTGGGGTCGCAGCTGGCGCTGAGGCGGCTCCGCTGCTCGGGTGCGGCGATCATCAGGGCCTCCGACACCACGTGGTGGAGGGGCACGGCGACCTGCTTGTCGGGCTGGAGCTCGCCGGCGTCGGCACGGGCGGAGTCCATCATGTCGTCGAGCATCCGGCTGACCCGCAGGGCCTGCCGCTCGATGGTGTCGAGCGCCTCGGCCCGGTCCTGCTCGCTGAGCCGCCCTCCGGCACGACGCAGGGTCTTGGCGAACCCCAGCACGGCCGTGATCGGGGTCCGCAGGTCGTGGGTGATCCCCTCGACGTAGTCGGCACGACGTCGGTTGCCCTCGTGCAGCAGCCGGTTGGCCTCGGTCTGGCTGGCCAGCAGCCGGGCGTTGCTGATCGCCAGGGCCGCCTGTCGCGACAGCGCAGCCCCGACCTGGGTGCAGAGGCTGGTGAACCCCCGCGGGTTGGCGTCGGTGTGGGCGACGACCAGGTACCCGACCTCCAGCTCACCGACCAGCAGCGGCAGGCCGTGGACGCTGATCGCGCCCGTCTCGCGATCCCAGGGACCGGCGAGCCAGGGGCAGGTACGGGTGTCCTGGGTCAGGAACGGCTCGACGGAGGCGAACATCTCCTCGGCCGCCCGCCGTCCCTCCGCGTGGATGACGTCGCCGGGTTCCCAGGTCCGGTCCGAGGAGTGGAAGGCCGCCAGCTCCAGCTCGGTCCGGTCGTCGTTCCACAGGTAGATGGCCGAGCGTTCGCACGACAGGGCGTTGGCGGCGTGGCGGGCGATGTGGTTGACGATGCGGTCGGGATCCATGCCCGACGCCTGGGCCACACCGGCGATCGCCTCGAGGATCTCCACCTTGCCCTCGAGGTCGGCGAGGGCGTCGACGCGTTGCATGGCGGCCCATGCCTCCGACGCCAGCGCCCCGGCGAGCTCCAGGGAGTCGTCGTCGCGGCGCCGCACCCCCTCCCCCACCATCGCCAGCACCGTGCCGGCCGACTCCGGACCGGCGGGGACCGCCAGCGCGGGGGTCGCCACGCCGTTGACCGGCAGCTCGACCAGCTGGGCGATACCCGTCCTGACGACCTCGTCGAGGGCTGAGGGGCTGTCGACGTGGATGGACTCGGCAACCTCCTGGTGGTCGCCGATGGCCACCGACCCGTCCCAGCCCGTCGGACCCCGGGTCAGCATGTAGCCCGCGTCGCCCGGCAGCAGGTCCTGCAGGACCATGGCGACGGCGGCGACGACGTCGTCGCGGCGGACCGACTGCGCCAGCGCGCGGGAGTAGACGTTGCGCGCGTGGGTGCGTGGGTCCGTTGCACGGACGGCCCGGAAGAACGACCCGAACCCTGTCGGGCGGCCGGACTCGTCGGCCAGGCGGGTGTAGGCGGTGACGCACACCTCGATGGTCCGACCGTCGGCATGGCGGCGCGGGAAGACCAGCGGCACCTCGTCGGCCCAGTCGTCGAACGTGTCCAACGCCGCCGCGAGGTCGTCGCGCTGCGCCGGGGTCAGGTGCGGCAGCGGACCGCCCAGCACGTCCTGGCGCCTGAAGCCGGTCAGCGACTCGGCGGCGCGGTTCCACTCCACGACGTTGAGCTCGGCGTCGGTGGCGCAGAATGCCTCGGGACAGACGTCAAGGATTCCGTCGAGGCTGATGGGATGTGTGGTGGGGTGGGATATGGCCACGAGTCGTTTCGCACCCGAGGTGTGAGGGGGCGGTCACCTCGGCGCGCCTCGAATGGTAGAGCGAGCAGCCACTCGAGGGGGCCTCTGTTGACACGCCATCTCCACAACGTGCACAGGACGGTCGTCACCACGAAGAACCTGGCGACCTGGAAGACGGCGTCCTCGACCGAACCGCGACCCTCCAACCACTCCGGCGCGACGGCCAGGACGAGCAGGTGACCGGTGTAGACGGTCAGGGCCATCTGCCCGACGGCGACCAGCGGCCAGGACAGCCGTGGGACCAGCGACCCGACCAGCAGGCTGGCACCGAGGACCGCCACCGCGACGGCGACGGCCCCCACGACGTTGAGGGGGGTACCGCTGTGGCCCTCGGCCAGCAGGTAGGGCGAGTTCGCAGCGGCCGTGCTGGTGGCGCGGGCGAGCTCGCTGGCCCCGTAGGCCGCCGTCGCCACGATGGCCCCGCCGACGAGGAGGATCCCCTGGGTGGCCCGGTCCCGCAGGTCCGCGCGGCCGACGAGCACCCCGACCAGCACCGCGGGCCCCCAGGTCAGGACGGGGTAGAAGCCGGTCACGAGGATGTCCCCGGCGACGCCGACGACGTCCAGGGGGTTCTCGGTGATGCCGCGCACGGACAGTGCGGTGCCGAAGAGGGCGACGTACAGGCTGGGGCCGAGGACCGTCCATCCAGCGGTCACGGCCACGAGCCACCGCGTGGGCAGCATGGCCCCGAGCCCACCGACCACGTAGTAGGCGGCGTAGTAGTGCAGGATCACCGCGACGGGGGTGGGCAGCATCTGCAGCAGCAGCCCGAGCGGGAGGAAGACCACCGCGCGCCACGCGACCTTGGTCCAGGCGAGGGTGCGCCGACGTGCCGCGTCGGGCCGACCCCGTTCGGTGCCGCGGAACAACATGCTGACGCCGACGCCGGCGAGCATGACGAACAACATCGACGCGCGACCGTAGGACGTGCGGTAGATCCATCCGACGGTGGTCGACGTGTCGGGTTCGTACGGGCCGAAGTGGACCATGACCATCCCGAGGATCGCGACGGCACGGGCGATGTCGACGCCCAGGATGCGGTCGCGGCGGATGGTGGTGGCGGTCACGTGGACCAATCATGCGACCGTCGTCGGGCCGTCGCCGAGGCCTTGACCAACTCTTTCGGTCCGGCGACGTCCGGTGCCCGTCGTGGCGAAGACCGGTGGCGATGCGCTAGACCGGTGGCATGCGAACCCTGCACGTCGCCCTGCTCGTGGCCGCCATGGCGCTGACCGGCTGCGGGGGCGGCGGCGAGGACACCGCGGTCGGGCAGGCCACCACCGCGCCTGCGACGGCCACCGATGCCGCCGCTGAGGACGGCGTCGTCCCGCTGGAGAACCCCAAGGAGGAGGCGGAGCTCGACGTCAGCGGCGACCCGGGCGACGACGACCCGATCGAGGGGGCGGAGGATCCGTCGGCGCCCGACGACGACGTGCTGGAGGACGACCCCGAGGACGCCGCCGAGGCCACAGGGGCCCCCGAGCCGACGGGACCGCCGACGGAGGGCCTGCCCGGCGGCCGCTACGTGCAGATCGACGCCATCACCGCGTCCGGCAGCGCCTACGCCGTGGAATTCACGCCGTACAACTTCGTGCCGCTGATCGGGTCGGGCGACCAGGACTTCCACGTCCACTTCTTCTGGAACAGCGTCGAGCCGCAGAACGCGGGCACGAACAGCCCGTCGCCCGGCGAGTGGTTCCTCTACGACGGCGGCAGCCCCTTCACCGGCTACAGCTTCGCCGACCGTCCCCCGGAGGCCACCCAGCTGTGCGCGCTCGTGGCCGACTCCGCGCACGGTGTCACGGTCGGTTCCGGCAACTGCGTCACCCTGCCCTAGCCGGACTCGACCCGCCGCACTTCGGGCGGCCGCCCCACGCAACGACGAACGCCCGCCCCCGGAAGGGGCGGGCGTCGTGCGTGGTTCGGTACCTAGGCCGGGGCGGGGGCGTGTGCCTCCCGGCCGGGCTTGGTGTACTTCTCGACGGCCGCGTGGGCGGCGTCCTTGTCGGCGACCTCCTCGGCGAAGTCCGCCAGGACGGTCAGCTTGCCATCCGCGTACTGCAGGAAGCCCGAACGGACGGCGAAGGTCGTCCGGGTGCCGTCGGCACCGACGAGCTCCAGCGGAGCCGAGGCGAGCAGCAGCAGCACCGGCTGGTGGCCGGTGAGGATGCCGATCTCGCCCTCGGTCGAGCGTGCGTACACCTCGGACACGTCACCCTCGAACAGGGCGCGGTCCGGCGAGACGATCTTCGCGTCAATCATGCGTCTTCGAGCTTCTTGGCGTTGGCCAGGACGTCGTCGATGCCACCGGCGTTGAAGAAGGCCTGCTCCGGGATGTGGTCCAGCTCGCCGTCGATGAGCTTCTCGAAGCTCTCCACGGTGTCGGCGATCGGCACGGTGACGCCGTCGACGCCGGTGAACTGCTTGGCGACGTAGAACGGCTGGGAGAAGAACCGCTGCACCTTGCGGGCGCGCTGCACGGTGACCTTGTCCTCCTCCGTCAGCTCGTCCAGACCCAGGATGGCGATGATGTCCTGCAGGTCCTTGTAGCGCTGGAGGACCTGCTGGGTGCGCTGGGCGACGTCGTAGTGACGCTGGCCCACGACCTCGGGGGTCAGGATCCGGCTGGAGGAGTCCAGCGGGTCCACGGCCGGGTAGATGCCCAGCTCGGAGATCGCACGCGACAGCACCGTTTGGGCGTCGAGGTGGGCGAAGGTGGCGTGGGGAGCCGGGTCGGTGATGTCGTCCGCAGGGACGTACACGGCCTGGATCGAGGTCACGGAGTGACCCTTGGTCGAGGTGATCCGCTCCTGCAGCATGCCCATCTCGTTGGAGAGGGTGGGCTGGTATCCCACGGCCGACGGCATGCGGCCGAGCAGCGTGGAGACCTCGGAGCCCGCCTGGGTGAAGCGGAAGATGTTGTCGATGAAGAGCAGGACGTCCTTCTGGTCGACGTCGCGGAAGTACTCCGCCATCGTCAGCGCCGACAGGGCGACACGCAGGCGCACGCCCGGCGGCTCGTCCATCTGGCCGAAGACCAGCGCGGTCTTCTCGAGCACGCCAGCCTCCTCCATCTCGAGGCGCAGGTCGGTGCCCTCACGGGTGCGCTCGCCGACACCGGCGAACACCGAGAACCCACCGTGCTGCTCGGCGACACGCTGGATCATCTCCTGGATGACCACGGTCTTGCCCACGCCGGCACCGCCGAACAGGCCGATCTTCCCACCCTCCACGAAGGGCTGGATCAGGTCGATGACCTTGATGCCGGTCTCGAACATCTTGGCCTGCGGCTCGAGCTCGTCGAACGGCGGCGAGTCGCGGTGGATGGACCAGTGGTCCGACGCCTGGATCTCGCTGGCGTCCACGTCGAGGGGCTCGCCGAGCACGTTGTACACGTGGCCCAGGACACCCTCGCCGACCGGAACCTGGATCGGCTTGCCGGTGTTGCGGACGGTGGTGCCACGACGCAGGCCGTCGGTCGGCTGCATCATGATGGCGCGGATCACGCGGTCACCGACGTGCTGGGCGACCTCGGCCGTCAGGACCTTGGACTCGCCGTCCAGCTCGCGCGTCAGCTTCAGCGCGGTGTTGATCTCGGGCAGCTCGTCCGGGGGGAACTCGACGTCGATGACAGGCCCGACGATGGAGAGGATCCGGCCTTCTGCGAGGTTCTCGCTCATGTTGTTGATGCTCCTAGTGCCGAAGGCAATGAAAAGGTGAGGAGTGTCTAACCGTTGGACAGGGCCTCGGCCCCGCCGACGATCTCGGAAATCTCGGTGGTGATTGCGGCCTGGCGGGCCTGGTTGGCCTCGATGGTGAGCTTCTCCAGCACGTCGCCGGCGTTGTCGGTGGCCGACTTCATCGCGCGCTGGCGGCTGGCGTGCTCGGACGCGGCGGACTCCAGCATCCCGGCGAACACCTGGTGCTCGACGTAGCGCGGGATGAGCGCGTCGAGGATGGCCTCGGGCTCCGGCTCGATCATGAACTCGGGGCTGATGCCCTGTCCGCCCTCGAAGGCCCGACGGTCCACCGGCAGGATCTGCACGGCGTTGGGCGTCTGGGTCAGCGCGGACTTGAAGTCGGTGTAGACTAGGAAGACGCGGTCGACCTGCTCGTCGATGAAGGACTGCACGATGGGCTCGGCCACCGCCGCCGCGTCGGCGTAGGTCGGCTTGTCCGTGACACCCTCCCACGTGGTGGCGGGGGTGTAGCCGCGGTAGCGGAAGTACCCGTCACCCTTCTTCCCGACCGTGTGCAGCTGGACCTCGAGGCCGGCTGCGGTCTCGCGGTTGATGACCTTCTCGGCCAGGCGCAGCGCGTTGGTGTTGTACGCGCCGGCCAGGCCGCGGTCGGAGGTGATCACGATGACCGCCGCCGTCGTGGGGTTCTCACGGTCCTGCAGGATCGGGTGCTGCCCGATGGTGGACTCCGCGGCGAGGTCGCGGATGACCCGCGAGATGCCCTCGGCGTACGGCCGCGCAGACTCCACGGCGAGCCGAGCCTTGGTGATACGGCTCGCCGCGATCAGCTCCATCGCCTTGGTGATCTTCTTCGTCGAGTTGACGCTCTTGATCCGGCGACGCAGCGCGCGGAGTTCTGCTGCTCCTGGCATGGATCGGTTCCTTGGTGGTGGTCAGGGTGTCTGGCTCGGCAGCGCGGGGACGCGCGCTAGTTGCTCGACAGGGTGTCGAGGTCCTCCATCGTGACCTTCTCCTCGACCTCGGTGACCTCGGAGGGCACGAACGTGGCCTTGAAGCCCTCGACACCGGTCTTCAGGGTCGACTGGACCTCGTCGGAGTACTCGCCGTTGTTGAGTGCCTCCAGCGTGTCGGGGTGACGGCTGGTGAAGTAGGCCAGGAGCTCGGACTCGAAGCGACGGACGTCGGGGACGGGCACGTCGTCGAGGTAGCCGTTACCGGTCGCCCAGATCGAGAGGACCTGCTGGCCCACCGACTGCGGCTGGTACTGACCCTGCTTGAGGATCTCGACAGTGCGGCGACCACGGTCGATCTGCTGCTGGGACGCCTTGTCCAGCTCGGAACCGAACTGCGCGAAGGCCTCGAGCTCACGGAACTGCGCGAGGTCCACGCGCATGGTGCCGGCGTTCTTCTTCATGGGCTTGGTCTGGGCCGACCCACCCACGCGGGACACGGAGATACCCACGTTGATGGCGGGACGCACACCCTGGAAGAACAGGTCGGTCTCGAGGTAGACCTGGCCGTCGGTGATGGAGATGACGTTGGTCGGGATGAACGCCGAGACGTCGCCACCCTTGGTCTCGATGATCGGCAGGGCCGTCATGGAGCCACCGCCGAGCTCGTCGGACAGCTTCGCTGCACGCTCGAGCAGGCGGGAGTGGAGGTAGAAGACGTCACCCGGGTAGGCCTCACGACCCGGCGGGCGGCGCAGCAGCAGCGACATCTGGCGGTACGCGTCGGCCTGCTTGGACAGGTCGTCGTACACCGCGAGGGCGTGCTGGCCCTTGTACATCCAGTAGTTGCCGATGGCCGCACCGGTGTAGGGGGCCAGGTACTGGAAGGGGGCCGGCGTCGACGCGGCAGCCGCGACGATCGTCGTGTAATCCATCGCACCGTGCTCTTCGAGCTTGGCGACGACCTCAGCGATCGTCGAGCCCTTCTGGCCGATGGCGACGTAGACGCACTTGACCTGCTTCTTGGGGTCGCCCGACTCCCAGTTCTTGCGCTGGTTGATGATCGTGTCGACGCAGACCGCGGTCTTGCCGGTCTGGCGGTCACCGATGATCAGCTGGCGCTGGCCGCGGCCGATGGGGGTCATGGCGTCGATGGCCTTGATACCCGTCTGCAGCGGCTCGCCGACCGGCTGGCGCTCGACCACGGAGGCCGCCTGGACCTCGAGGCCACGCCGGCCGTCCAGCTTGGCGGGGTCCAGCGGACCCTTGCCGTCGATCGGCCGACCCAGCGGGTCGACGACGCGACCCAGGTAGGCGTCGCCCACCGGGACCGAGAGGACGCGACCCGTCGGCTTGACCGGGTCGCCTTCCTCGACGCTGGAGGAGTCACCCAGGACGACCGCACCGATGGTGGTCTCGTCCAGGTTCAGGGCGATGCCGAGGAGCTGGCGCCCCTCGTGGTCCACGCCGAAGTCGAGCAGCTCGTTGGCCATCGCTCCGGGCAGACCGCTCACGCGGGCGATGCCGTCACCCGACTCGACCACGCGACCGACCTGCTCGCTGGTCACCGTGGGGGTGTAGGCATCGATCTTGGACTTCAGGATCGCCGAGATGTCGTCGGCGCTGAAAAGATCAGTCATCGGTTGGTCGCTTTCACGCTTGGTGTGTTGGGGTGAACGGTGTGGGTGGTCAGGCGGTGACCAGGGCCGACTTCAGCTGGGTGAGCTGACGCAGGACGGAGCCGTCGATGACGGTGTCCCCGAGCTGCACAACGATGCCGCCCAGCAGGTCCTCGTCGACGGTGACCTTGAGCTCGACCGGCTGGCCGGCTCGTGCGCTGAGCGCGGTGGCCAGCGCCTGGCGCTGGGCCTCGCCCAACGGCTTGGCGCTGTGGACGACGGCGACCGACGCGCCGCGGGACTCCGCGGACAGGTTGGTGGCCGCCGACGCGATGTCGGAGACGTGGCGGATCCGGTCGGCCGACAACAGCATCTGCACGACCGCGATCGTGCCGGGGTGCGCACGCTGGAGCGCCTCGGTGATCGCGTTGCGGCGGGCCTCGAGGGGCACGCTGCTGTCGGTCAGGGTGCTGCGCAGGTCGGCGTTGCCGTCGACGGTACGAGCGAACTCGTACAGCTCGTCGACGACCCGGTCGGCCGCGCCCTCGGCGCGGCCGATCTCCACGACCGCGCGACCGTATGCGGTGGCGATGTCGTCAGCCATCGGACTTCCTTCTAGTTGGTGGTCGAGAGCTTCGAGATGAAGCTGTCGACGAGCTGGTCGTGACGGGACTGGTCGACCTCGGCACCGACGATCTTGCTGGCGATGTCGGTGGAGAGGGTGGCGACCTGACCGCGCAGCTCCTCGAGGGCGCGGGCCTTCTCGGCCTCGCTGTCGGAAGCAGCGCGCGCACGGATGGCGGCGGCCTCTTCCTCGGCCCGGGCGACGATGTCGGCCTTGAGCCGCTCACCCTGCGCCTTGGCGTCCTCGATGATCTGGTTGGCCTCGTTGCGGGCCTCGGACAGGGACTCCTGGTACTCGCGACGAGTCTTCTCGGCCTCGGCCAGCTGGGCCTCGGCCTCCTCGATGCGACCCTGGATGGCGGCACGACGTTCCTCGAGCGCCTTGTTCATCTGCGGGAACACGCGCCCGCTGATCACGATGAAGAGCAGCGAGAACGCGATGAAGCCCCAGATGAGCTCCGGGATCGCCGGCAGCAGCTGCAGCTCGGTGTCGACACCGGCCTCGGTGGCCAGGACGAGCATGGGGATCGGCATGGTGCCCTCCCCTACGCGTTGATGATGAAGGCGAGCACGAAGCCCAGCAGGGCGAGCGCCTCGACCACGGCGATACCGATGAACATCGTGGTGCGGACCTGACCGGCAGCCTCGGGCTGACGCGCCATGGACTCGATCGCACCCTTGATGAGCATGCCCAGGCCGATACCCGGGCCGAGGGTGCCCAGGCCGAACACGAGGCCGACACCGATGACACCGATGTTGCCGGTCAGGCCGGAGGCGGCTTCACCAGCGGCCTCGGTCGCGAACGCCGGCTCGACCATCATGGCGAACAGCGCGATGACGGCGGCTGCGAGGGGCAGCAGTCGCTTCTTCATCTTTGACTCCTTGATCATTCAGGGGATTTGCGGGCTTGCGGGAACTTGACTGGACGTTGATCGGCCATGGGTGGCCGACCGAACCGCCGGAGCGGTCCTAGTGCTGGGCCTCGACTGCACCGGAGAGGTAGACAGCGGCGAGGATGGCGAAGATGTAGGCCTGCAGGAAGCTGACGAACGCCTCGAACCCGACCGCGAGCGGCGAGATCAGGAGGGTCAGGATCCCGATGGGGAGGCCGAGGATGTTGGCGTCCTCGGGGATCAGGCCGGGGATCCGGAAGAACGCGTGGGTCGCCAGGAAGACGATGGTCAGCAGGATGTGACCGGCGACCATGTTGGCGAACAACCGGACCGTCAGGGTCAGCGGACGCAGGATGAAGGTGGACACCAGCTCGATGGGGGTGAGCAGGAGGTACACGGGGGCGGGGACGCCCGGGGGGAACGCAACTTCCTTGAAGTAGCCGATGCCCTGGTACTTCACGCCGGTGGCCACGAAGACGACCAGGGTGACGAGCGCCAGCATCAGCGGGATCGCGATCCGCGATGTCGCCGGGAAGTTCACGAACGGGATGATCTTGAACATGTTGTTGAACAACACGAACAGGAAGATGGTGGTCAGGAAGGGCGCGAACTTCTTGCCCTCCGGGCCGATGATGTCCACGGCGATGCCGTCACGGACGAACTCGACCACCGACTCGCCAGCGGCCTGCAGCTTGTTCGGCACGACCTTGGGGTTGCCGAGGGCCATCAGCATGAAGACCGAGGCGAAGATCAGGCTGAAGAGGATGATCAGCCAGGTACGGGTGATCTCCAGGCCGCCGATCTCGAACAGCGCCGGCAGGTTGAAGATCTCGCCCGCGGGTGGGACACCGAAGCTGCCACCGTACGGGTGGGCATCGGCTGCGAGGATGAGGTTCACGTGAGCTGCCTTTCGGTGTCACTGTGTGGGGTCGAAGGGATGGACAACCAGAAGAATCGGGGGTCGCGGGCGGCGGCGACGATCTCGGCCACCAGCGCACCGACCAGGCCGAGGGCCAGGCCGATCGCGAAGGAGTTCATGGGGAGCAGGCCCAGCTGGGCGACGAGCACCAGGACGACCAGCGCGACCATGCCGCGCAGGCCGAGTGCCGCCAAGGACATGGCAACCACCATGTCGTTACCCGCCTTCGCCCCACGCTTGTACAGCGGCATCGCGACGACCGAGAGCACCGCGACCAGCGCGGCGCCGAACCCGACGGCCACGCCGGCCTCGGCACCGTCGAGGAGACCCGCGACGACCGTCCCGATCACGGCCACAGCGCACGCACCGAGCACGCCGGCAACGGCCAGCGACTGCTCGGGAGCATGGTTGGGAGTGAAGATGGGCATCGGACGAGGGGGCCTGTTCGGTGCGTTGGGTGTAGCGGCGACGTGCGTGGCTCAGCGACTGCGTGGAGTGGTGCCCTCTTCGGAGCGGGCGGCCATCGACGCGTCCGCAGCGTCTGCCTGCTTGGCACGGATGTATAGCAGGTAGATGCCGGCGATGTTGCCGATGACGAAGCCGACGACCATGAACACGGGTTCCGTTCCGACCAAGCGGTCGATCAGGAATCCGATTCCACCCCAGGTGAAGATTGCTGCCAGGAGGTCGGCGGTGTATGCGAAGGACTTGTCGGCCTTGGCCGACCCGAGGGCATCGAGAGGTGATCCGCTCATGGTGATTGCCTTCCAGGTCGTCGTTGACCGGCCCGGTCCGGGGGGTCCGTTGGAACCGCCCGTCCTCGAGCTTGTGAAAACATACACAAGCTTCCGCGGACGGGCAAATGGTACGGCCCGAGCAGCCTACCGGGGACCGCTGGCGCCCGGGTGGCGACGGACGTTGTACCCCCGCTCGACCGCCTTCTCGCGACGATTCGTCCGCCAACCCTGCACGAGGAGGGCCGAGACGAGCAGAATGAACAGCCCGCCGGTCACCGACAGCACGAGGGTCGGATCGCCTAGGGACGGACCGACCACCGCAGCGGCCAGCAGGGCCGAGCTGCTGTAGAGCACCAGGACGGCCCGACGCTGGCTGTGGCCGAGCTCGAGAAGGCGGTGGTGGAGGTGCTTCTTGTCCGCCGCGGCGATCGACTGGCCGCTGCTCACGCGCCTGATGATCGCCAGCACCGTGTCGATGAACGGCACGGCCAGGACGAGCGCCGGGATGAGGGCCGGGACCGACACGGCGAAGAAGTCCGTGGACGTCGGCGCGGTGAGGTTGCCGATCGCGCTGACGCCTGCCGCGCCCATCAGCAGGCCGAGCAGCATCGCGCCGGTGTCGCCCATGAAGATCGACGCCGGGTTGAAGTTGAAGAACAGGAAGCCCACGCACGCGCCGACCACGGCGGCGAGCACCAGCCCTGCCGCGGAGGTGGCGGAGGCCACGGGGACCGGGCCGAGCTCGGCGTAGGCGAACAGCGCCATGGCCGCGATGGCGACGATGCCGGCGGCAAGGCCGTCCAGGCCGTCCACGAGGTTGACGGCGTTGATCATCGCCACGACGAGGATGATGGTCAGGAGGGCGGCGGCGTCGGGCGACAGCGACACGATGTTGCCGCCGCCGAAGGGGATGTAGACGAACCGCAGCGTCACGCCGAACAGCACGAGGGTGCCCGCGGCGAGGATCTGGCCGGCCAGCTTGGCGGCCGGCGTCAGTCCCCTCGTGTCGTCGATCACGCCGACGTAGACGATGACGAGGGCGGCGAGGAGGATGGCCTCGGGCTCCGACGTCGTGCGGAACAGCTGGTCGAAGGTGCCCAGGCCGTTGGCCAGCGCGAAGGCCCCCATCACCCCGGCGAGCATCGCCAGGCCGCCCAGCTCCGGGGTGGGTGTGGAGTGGATGTGCCGGTCCCCCGGGTCCTTCACCGCCCCCACGGCGTGGGCGATCCGCTTCACCACGGGCGTGGCCAGGACCGTCACCAGCAGGCTGGCAACGGCGATCAGCAGGTTGTCGAGGAATGCCTGATCCATCGGTGGGCCTCGACGCTACCGCGCACCGGCCGGAACCGGTGCGCGTGGGGATGGCCGCCCGGCCCGCGGGCCGACGTCCTGTGTCCGGCTGGGTCTGCGGGGTCCTGCGCCTGGGTGGGGCCTACGCCTGGCTGGCGGGCGCGGGGTAGGCCGGGAAGTTCGCCGACAGCTCGGCGACCTCCTTGCGGACGGTGTCGACCTCGCCCTCGTCCTTGAGCACCCGGACGATGAACCCGGCGATCTGGGCCATCTCCTCGGTGCCCATGCCGACCGTGGTCGCGGCGGCGGTGCCGACGCGAATGCCGGAGGCGACCATCGGGGGCCGCGGGTCGAACGGGATGGCGTTCTTGTTCAGCGTGATCCCGGCCGCGTCGCAGCGGGCCTCGGCGTCGGCGCCGGTGATGTCCAGGCTCTGCAGGTCCGCGAGCAGGTAGTGGATGTCGGTGCCGCCGGAGACGATCCGGACACCGTGGTCCTCGAGCGCTGCGGCCAGTGCACGGGCGTTGGCGACCACGTTGGCGGCGTACTCGGCGAAGGACGGCTGCATGGCCTCCTTGAAGGAGACGGCCTTGGCGGCGATGACGTGCTCGAGCGGTCCGCCCTGCATCATCGGGAAGACGGCCTTGTCGACGGCCTTGGCGAACGCCTCCTTGGCGAGGATGGTGCCGCCGCGGGGGCCGCGCAGGGTCTTGTGGTTGGTGAAGGTCGTGACGTCGGCATGGGGCACCGGTGAGGGGTGGGCCCCACCGGCGACGAGACCGGCGAAGTGGGCCGCGTCGACCATGAAGGCCGCGCCGACCTCGTCGGCGATCGCGCGGAAGCCGGCGAAGTCCCAGTGGCGGGGGTAGGCCGTGGCGCCGGCGATGATCAGCTTGGGACGACGCTCGAGGGCGATCGCGCGCACCTCGTCCATGTCGATGATCTGGTCGGACTCACGCACGCCGTAGGCGGCGATGTCGAACCACTTGCCGCTGTAGTTGACCTTCGAGCCGTGGGTCAGGTGGCCACCGTGGGGCAGCGACATGGCGAGGACGGTGTCCCCGTGCTCGACGCCGAGGGCGAACGTGGCGGCCATGTTGGCCTGGGCGCCCGCGTGGGGCTGCACGTTGGCGTGGTCGGCCCCGAAGAGCTCCTTGGCCCGCTCGATCGCGAGGGACTCGGCGACGTCGACGAACTCGCAGCCGCCGTAGTACCGCTTGCCCGGATACCCCTCGGCGTACTTGTTCGTCAGGACGCTGCCCTGCGCGGCGAGGACCGCCGGCGAGGTCAGGTTCTCCGACGCGATCAGCTGCAGGTGGGTGCGCTGGCGGTTCAGCTCGCTGGTGATCGCCTCGGCGATCTCCGGGTCCTGTGCTTCCAGCTGCGCCCAGTCGGGGCCGTAGTAGGTCATGCCGAGCAGGGTACCGCCGTGCCGCCTGCCAGTTCGAGGCCACTCCCCCGCCGTGCGTGCCTAGCTGGCGTCGCCGCGCTCGATATCGGCGATCTTGTCGATGCGGGCCTGGTGGCGACCGCCCTCGAAGTCCGTGGTCAGCCACAGCTCGAGGATCTCGTCGGCCATGTGCGGGGTGACGACCCGGGCACCCATCGCGATGACGTTGGCGTCGTTGTGCTCGCGGGACAGCCGGGCGGTCCAGATGTCGTTGCACAGGGCGGCGCGGATGCCGTCGACCTTGTTGGCGGCGATCTGCTCGCCCTGGCCGGACCCGCCGAGGACGATCCCGCGGTCGGCGTCGCCGCTGGCAACTGCCCGGCCGACGGAAGCCATGATCGGCGGGTAGTCGACGCGTTCGGCGGAGTCGGTGCCGTGGTCGTCGACCTCGTGCCCGAGGGCCGCGAGGGTCGTCTTGAGGTGTTCCTTGAGGTCGTAGCCGGCGTGGTCGGCCCCGATGGCGATGCGCATGGAGGGGACGATACCGGCCCGGGGTCTAGGGTGGCCTGCCCCGTCGTCGCCCCCGATCACATCGGAGTCCCACATGAGCAACTCGTCCCTGGCCGGCCAGCGCGTCCTCGTCACCGGTGCGTCCTCGGGCATCGGCCGCGCGGTGGCGGTGGCGTGCGCCGAGGCCGGCGCGACCGTGGCTGGCCTGGCGCGTCGAGCAGAGCGGCTGGAGTCCCTGTCGGCGTCCCACGGGGTCGTGCCGGTGGTGGGTGACGTGACTGCCGGCGGTGCGGCTGGCCTGGTCGCCACGGCGGTGGAGGGGCTGGGTGGACTGGACGTGCTGGTGAACTCGGCGGGTATCGCACGGATGGGGCTGATCGGCGAGACCGACCCGGCGGACTGGCGGGCCATGTTCGACGTCAACGTGCTCGGCCTGCTGGAGGTCACCCAGGCGGCGATGCCGGCCTTGAGGGCCGACGGCGGCGGGTCGATCGTCAACATCTCCTCGATGTCCGGACGGCGAATTCCGGCGGCGGAGGGTGGCGTCTACTCCGCCACGAAGTTCGCGGTCCACGCCATCAGCGAGGCCCTGCGCATGGAGCTGCAGGAGTCCGGCGTACGTGTGACCACGGTGTCACCCGGCTTCGTGGCGACGGAGATCTTCGACGACCAGCCGGACTCGGCGGTCATCGATCGGTACCGCACGCTCGCCAAGTCGGTCGGGATGCAGGTCGAGGACGTGGCCGCGGCCGTCCTGCACGCCGTGACCGCCCCCGCGTCGGTCGGGACGGTCGAGATCGCCCTGGTGCCGACGAACCAGAGCGACGAGGCCTACCGGAAGGCGGTGGCCGAGGACTAGGAGGATGGAGGCTCCGGGCGGTCGTCGTGCGCCTCGCCTCCGTGCGTCGCGTTCGCCGGGGACTCGACCTCGGGTGACTCGACCTCGGGTGACTCGACCGTGACGGCTGCGTCGTCGATCTCCTCGATGTTGGGCTCGTCGATGTTGGGCTCGTCGATGCCGAGCTCGTCGATGCCGGGCTCGTCGGTGTCGGCCCCGTTCGCATGGGCCTGATCGGCGTCGGGCTCGCCGCTATCGGGCACACCGGTTCCGGGGGCGTCGGTGCCGTGGTCGGCGGCTGTCCCCTCCTCCCCCTGGTCCTCCGGGGCGTCGACCGGCAGGAGCGACGGGTCGGGCTTCTCGCCCCACTCCAGCTCGCCCGAGGCGACCAGGTGGATGTGGTCCTCCGGCACGATGCCTTCGCGGTGCACGACCGGGGACGTGCCGGTTGCGTCGACGATGGTGGACACACGTCCGTCGAGCTCGCCGCCGTCGAGGTAGACCGGCACCAGCACGCCGAGCTGGGCCTTCGCCTCCTCCACGGTAGTGGGTCGCGGCTGGGACAGCCGGTTGGCGGCGGTGCACGCCAGCGGGCCCACGGCCCCGATCAGGTCACGCACGAACTCATCGGCGGGCTGGCGCAGCTGCACCGTTCCCTTGGCGTTGCCCAGGTCCCAGGCCAGGTCGACGGTCGCGGGCAGCACCAGGGTCAGGTCACCGGGCCAGTACGCAGCCATCAGCCGGTCGGCCCAGTCGGGGACGTCCCCGGCCAGCGCCCCGACCTGTCGCTCGGACCGCAGCAGGACCGGGAGCGGTGTGACCCGGCTGCGGCGACGCGCGGCGAAGATCCGCTGCGTGGCCGCGGTGCGGAACGCGTCGGCGACGATGGCGTAGACGCCGCCGACCGGCAGGACGACGACCGAGCCGGCCTGCAGCGTCTCCGTCGCCTTCTCCAGCGCCCCGTCGCGGTCCTCGGACAGGCTGATGATGGTGCTCACAGCAGGGAGGATGCCAGCCGGAGGGGTCGGTCGCGCAGCCCGGTCACGCCCGTCGGGCCATCGCGAACCGGTCGCGTCCGGTCAGGTCGGGTTCGATCGAGGACGGGCCGACGTGGTGGGCGAGGGCCTGGGCGGTCTGGTCCACGCGCGACGGGTCGTCCTCGATCACGATCCAGCCGCCCGGCTTCAGCCAGTGCGGGGCTGCGGCGACGAGGTCGGCGATGACCTCCCAGCCGGACTCGCCGCCGACGAGCGCCTCGTACGGGTCGTGGTCGCGGACCTCCGGGTCGACCCCGGCCATCTGGGCCGGGTCGAGGTACGGCGGGTTGCACACGATGACGTCGACCGCGCCGAGCAGTGCCGGGTCGACCCCGGCGAAGAGCGAGGCGTGGTGCACCTCGACCTGAGGGTGAGGTCGAGCGTTGCGCTTGGCGAGCTCCACCGCGCGGGGGTTGATGTCGGTTGCCACGATGCGGGATGCGCCGGTCTCGTGGGCGATCGCGCAGCTGATCGCGCCGGTGCCGGTGCACGGCTCGATGACGATCGCCCCGTCGGAGAGGCGGTCGATGGCCAGCCCGGCGAGGACCTCGGTCTCAGGCCGGGGAACGAACACGCCGGCGGCCACCTGCACCTCGATCCAGCGGAACGGCGCCGTGCCGAGGATCAGCTGGAGTGGTTCGCGTGCCGCACGGCGGCGGATCGCATCCGCCAGCCCGGCCGGGTCGCTGGGAAACCCTTCCAGCAGCCAGCGGGCGTCGGCGTCCGGGCTGGGAACGCCGGCCGCCCGCAGCCGCTCGGCCACCTCGGCCCGCGTGGGGGTGGTGACGGGTCCAGCGGCGGCGTCGGTGTCGGCGTGGTCGGTCATCGCCGGCTCACGGTATCGGTCGGGGCGAGGATGGTCAGGGCTGAGTGGTCGGTCAGGAACGGGTACGCCCCCGGCTGGAGGAGCCGGGGGCGTGGGGCGGACCGTGTCGTGGCCGGACGACTGGTCCTCGGGGTGGTCTGGGTGATGGGAGTGCCGGGCTCGACCTGACCGCCTAGGCGGCGAGCTTGCCCGTGACCTCGGCGAAGAAACGTCCGTAGGAGTTGGCGATGGAGATCTCGTGCTCCGACAGGCCGTCCTTCTCCTCGCCCTGCGGGGACCAGTGAGAGGGGCCGTAGGGGCCACCGCCGGACCGGGTCTTGCTGGCGGCGTCGTCGCTGTAGCCCATGGGGACGATGAGCATCCCGTGGTGGTAGGCGAAGGTGGACATGGTCAGGATCGTCGACTCGAACCCGCCGTGCATGGTCGATGCTCCGGTGAAGAAGCCCGCGGTCTTGCCGACGAGGGCGCCGGATGCCCAGAGCGGGCCGGTCTGGTCCAGGAACGACGACATCTGCGAGGTCCGGTTCCCGAAGCGCGTCGGCGAGCCGAAGATGATCCCGTCGAACTCGGCGAGCTCGTCGATGGTCGCCAGCGGGACGGTCGACAGCGTGTCCTGCGCCTCGGCGGCACCCGCCTCGGCCAGCTGTCCCTCGCTCATCAGCTCGGGCACCCGACGCAGCTGCGGCTTCCCCTCCCCCTGCTCGACGCCGGCAGCGATCTGCTCGGCGAGCTCGTGGGTGTGTCCGTACATGGAGTGGAAGATGATTCCGATGTCAGCGCTCATGGGGTGGCTCCGAGGGTTGGTTCAAGTTCGTACGGTTCCAGACGTAGCCGCCCCGCCGGACCCGCAAACGTCCCCCACCCCCTCCCCTGTCACCCCGGTGGCCGACTCGCATGGGCTGCCGGCCGGCTCACCGCAGTTACCGCCGGGCGGCGCCGGCCGTCGCCCAACGGCGTCCGGCCGTCGGCGTCCGGCCGCCCCCCCTGCCCCCCTGCCTCCCCTGACGGATCTTGACCCATCGGGCGGAGGATCTCGACCCAGCTCACGGCCGTAGCCCCGAGGGCGCGGCCCCATGGTGACGGATAATGACCCAACCTCCAGGTCGCCCCCTGCTGAGATGGGTCAAGATCCGTCACGGTCGGCGTCCCTGGTGTCCTCGGCGTCCTTGGTGTCCTCGGCGTCGCCGGCCCCTCGAACCGCACCCACGACGGCCGCGACGACCGGGTTAGCCCAAGGGGACGAGGGTCCGGAGCGGCACGCGTCGGTGGCGCTGAGCGGGAAGGAACGGGCGGGCAAGGCGGCCCTCGAGCATCAGCATCTCGCGCTCACGACGTGTTCGGTGCACCAGTTCTGCGGTCCCATGCGCGTCCTTGACCATGGATTTCGTGATGTACAGCGAGTCCCATCCGCGCTTGCGGACGTCCGCCGTCCGCACCCCGTCTTCATCGATGCGTCGGGCATGGAAGCGCTCGCTCTGGTACTCGAGGGTGAGCGCAGCGAACACGTAGGCGAAGTCCGCTCGGTACCGCTCCGTGATCTGGACCTGGGCGTCGGGGGCAGGAGGAAACGCACCGAAGACCTCATCGAGGACCGCCCACTCAGCAGGGCTCTCGACGTCCAGGACTCCGGTACTGGCCAGCTCGATCAACCTCCTGGAACCCGGGTCGCCGAGCTGATTCCAGCGCTGGAGCAGGTCCACCGGACGCAACCTCAAGGCATGCATGGTCTGGTACGTGAGGTGTGCGACCCGGTCCAGCGGCGCACCCTCCAGCGCGAACACGTCAGCGAGGGCGCGAGCGGGTTCGGCGACGTTCAGGCCCCGGGCCGTCCATGCCATGACGTCGGACAAGCCGCGAACCCGATGGTGAGCGAAGGGCTGAGTCCGGATTTTGACCTGCCAGGCCCACGGCACCAGCAACGTGGGTGGCTGGTCCACAGGATCGAGTACGCCATAGACCTCCAGCGCAGCGGTTCCACTGACGAACGGCCGCGGGCGCTTGGCGGAGGAGCGGAAGTAGCCGTCGACGAGGTGCTGATGCTGAAACGGATGGGGATGGAACGAGGCGTCCCGGTACCAACCAGGAGCCAGGCGGACCAGGAGTCCTCGGGAATGCCATGCGTGGATGGCTCCGTCGCCGTACCCCGCCTCGAGGATCTGCTTCCGGCAGACGAGGCCCGCCGGGTGGCCGGACGTGATGGCGCGGATGGGGTCTGGAAGCACAGGTCCCACGGTGCGCCGTCGCCGTGGTGGCGGGCCGACGAATCGTCGACGCCTGTGGACAACATCCCGTTGCTGACCGTCATCGGAACGACCCGCTGACGGATCTTGACCTGCCTGCTGAAGGTTTCCGACCCGCCTGCGTGGCCAAACGCCGGCTTGGACGGCCGCCCATGACGGAAGTTGACCCATGCCCGACGACCAGACCACCCGTTGGGTCAAATTCCGTCACGCGGGGCTTGCCGAGCGGGGCCCGGCGGGTGGGGTCAGGCGTCTTCGGTGAGGGCCTGGAGCTTCTGGGCCTGTTCCTGGCGGATGAGGGCGTCGAAGAGCTCGTCGAGCTTGCCTTCGAGGACGCCGGAGAGGTCGTTGGTCTTGAAGCCGATGCGGTGGTCGGCGACGCGGGAGTCCGGGAAGTTGTAGGTCCGGATCTTCTCCGACCGGTCGCCGGTGCCGATCTGGCTGGCGCGGGCGTCGGCGCGTTCGGCGGCCATGCGGTCCTTCTCGGCCTGCAGCAGGCGGGCCTTCAGGACGCGGAGGGCCTTCTCCTTGTTCTGCAGCTGGCTCTTCTCGTCCTGCATCGCGACGACGACACCGGTCGGGACGTGGGTGATCCGCACGGCCGAGTCCGTCGTGTTGACCGACTGCCCGCCGGGGCCCGACGACCGGTACACGTCGATCTTGAGGTCCGACGGGTCGATGTGGACGTCGACGTCCTCGGCCTCGGGCATGACGGCCACCGATGCGGTGGAGGTATGGATGCGTCCGCCCGACTCGGTCTGCGGCACGCGCTGCACCCGGTGGACGCCGGACTCGTGCTTCAGCACCGAGTACGCGCCGGTCCCGTTGACCTCGAACGTGACTTCCTTGACCCCGCCGACGTCGTTCTCCGACACGCTCAGCCGGGCGACCTTCCAGCGGCGTCCCTCCGCGTACCGCGTGTACATGCGCTCGAGCTCGGCGGCGAACAGGCCGGCTTCGTCGCCGCCTGCCCCGGCGCGGATCTCGAGGATGACGTTCTTGTCGTCCATCGGGTCCTTGGGCAGCAGGAGGACCTTCAGCTGGTCCTCCATGCCCTCGGCCTGCGCACGGTTGGCCTTCGCCTCCGCGACCATGCTGTCGCCCTCGGCCCCGTCGCTGAGCTCGGCCAGCTCCTCGGCGGCCTCGGCGTCCTCAAGCAGCTCCTGGTACTTCGCGTAGACCTTGACGACCTCGCTCAGCTCGGCATGCCGCTTGGCGGTGGAGGTGTAGCGCTCCTGATCACCGAGGACCGCCGGGTCGGTCATGTCCATCTCGAGCTCGGCGTGGGTGGCCACGAGCTCCTCGAGACGCTGACGCATCGAATCGTCGATCATGTCGCGACCTCGCTCAGGCGATCGTCGAGCCGGGGTCGACCCCGGAGTCGTCGACCGCATCCACGCCAGGGGGCGGCGGCACGGCAGCCTCGTCGCGAGGCAGGCCCACGACCTCCGTCGTCGTGTCCGGTCCCCACACCACCGGGGAGGGAAGGTCGGTCGTGCGACCGGCGAGGTGGGCGGTGGGGACGACGGCCTCGAAGGCGCGGATGGCGACCTCGACCTGCTCGTCGTCGGGCTCCTTGGTGGTGATCTTCTGCAGCCACAGGCCGGGGGTCGCCAGCGCCCGCATCAGCGGGTTGGTCTGGTCGGCGCCGAGGCGCAGGACCTCGTAGGCCAGGCCCGCCACGACGGGGAGGAGGATCACGCGCAGGGCCACCTGGTAGCCGAGGAAGGCCAAGAAGTTGGCCCCCTCCGGCGCGGGGAAGATGATGCCCGCCGTCGTGTAGATCACGATGGCCAGCAGCATCACGATCAGCAGGAAGTTGGTCCCGCAGCGGGGGTGCTTGGTGGAGTACGGCTGGATCGCGCCGGCTCGGAGCGGTTCGTCGTGCTCCCAGGCGAGGATCGTCTTGTGCTCGCCACCGTGGTACTGGAAGACCCGGCGGATGTCGCTCAGCATCGAGATGCCCAGCAGGTACAGCAGGAAGATGCCCAGCCGCACCACGCCCTCGACCAGGTGGAAGGTGAGGGAGTCCCCTCCGCCCAACGGCTCCTCGATCGCCGCCAGGCCGAGGTTCGGCAGGACGATGAAGATGCCGATGAAGGCCAGCAGCGCGATGGCCAGCGACCCACTCATCTCGCCCTTGGACAGCTGCTCCTCGTCATCGACCGCGGCGTTGGCGGAGATCGTCAGCGCCTTGGTGCCGATGGTCAGCGCGTCGACCAGGCCCCACATGCCGCGGAGCATGGGCTTGGTCCAGATCGGCTTGCGCTGGGGGAGGTCGCTGACGGGGTGCCGCTCGAGGTAGATCGTCCCGTCGGGACGACGGACGGCGACCGCCCAGGTCTTCTGACCCCGCATCATCACACCCTCCATGACGGCCTGGCCGCCGTAGAAGTGCTGGTGGGGGGTGTCGCTGCTGCTGTGGTCGCTCATGTCCTGCTCAGTGTCGCTCACCGTGTGCTGGAACCTCCGGCACCGGCGAGGTAGGTGGCGTTGTCCAGGGTGCCCTCGAGGTCGCTGGCGATCGTGCGCGCGGCCTCGTCGTGGGGCAGGTCGGCCAGGCGCTTGCGAACCGCCCAGATCGCCTGGAGGGTCTCGTCGTCGACGAGCAGCTCCTCGCGGCGAGTGGCCGAGGTGTCGGGGCGCACGACCGGCCGCAGGTGCGGGGCCACGTCGCCGTCGAGGTGGATGACGGCGTTCGCTGTCCCGAGGAACTCCTCGAGGATCGCCTCGTCGACCGCGCTTCCGTCGCCGGTCAGCATGGCGGCCACGATCGTCAGCGAGCCGCCGTCCTCGACCTTGCGGGCGCTGCCGAAGAAGCGCTTGGCCGGGTACAGCGACGTCGCATCGATGCCGCCGCTGCCGTAGGCGCGGGTCAGCCGCGTCAACGAGTCGACGAGCACGACGACGTCGTGGCCGAGCTCGACCAGCCGGCGGGCCCGCTCCATGGCGAGCTCGGCGACCTGCGTGTGGTCCTCGACCGGACGGTCGAAGGTGCTCGCGATGACCTCACCGGGGATGGCGCGCTTGACGTCGGTGACGTCCTCGGGACGCTCGTCGATCAGCAGGACCATCAGGTGGGCCTCGGGCGCGTTGGTCGCGATGGCCTGGCCGATGCCCTTGAGGGTGTCGGTTCGACCGGCTGCCGGCGGTGCCACGAGGAGGGCACGCTGCCCGCGTCCGATCGGGGCCAGCAGGTCGATGGCACGCAGGACCGTGGGGGCCTTCTCGGTCTCCAGGCGCAGCTGCTCGCTGGGGTACACCGGCACGAGGTCGCGGAAGTCGGGCCGCTCGGGCACCTGTCCGCCCTCGAGCTCGCCGCCGTTGACCTTCTGCACGTGGTGCAGCGCCGGGACCTTCTCGTTGTTGCGCTGCTGGCGGATCGGCCCCTGGACGACGTCGCCGCGACGAAGCCCGTGCTTGCGGATCTGGCCCTGCGAGACGTAGACGTCGCGGTCGCCCGGGGTGTAGCCGGTCGTGCGCAGGAAGCCGTACCCCTCGGGGAGGATGTCGAGCACACCGGCGCGGACCTCTCCGGGTTCGTTGCCGCCCCCGCCACCGCCGCCGCCCTGCTGGTTCTCCTGCTGGGCGCGCTCGCGGTTGCGCTTGCGACGGTCCCGACGGCTGCGACGCTTGCGGCTCGCCGCGTCGTCGTCATCGTCGTCATCGTCGTCGTTGCCGTTGTCGTCGGCGCGAGGGGCGTCGGCGCGACCACGGTCGTCGTCCTTGCGCCCGCCGTCACGCGGCCGGTCCTCACCCTTGCCGCCGTCACGACTGCCACCGCCGCTGTCACGACTGCCACCGCTGTCACGGCCAGCACCGCTGTCACGGCCAGAACCGCTGTCACGACCACCGGACCCACGACCCTGACCGGAGTCACGACCGCCCGAATCACGACCGCCCGAATCACGACCACTGTCCTGCGCGCTGCCACGGGAACGGCCGTTGTCGTCGTTGCGGTTGCCACCACGCGAGCTGTTGCGGTCGCGGGAGCGGCTGCGCTCCTCCTGCTGGCCCTTGCCCTGACCGCCGTCCCCAGCGGCGTCGGCCTGGCGGGCGGTGGGGGGCAGCACCTTGCGGGCCGTCTCCTCCCGAGCAGCACGTGCTGCCGCGTCCTCCCCCGCCGGCGCCGACTCGACCGGCGCGTCACCAGCAGGCGCATCATCAGCAGGCGCGTCGTCAGCGGGCGCGTCAGCGGACGCGTCGTCACGACTGCGTGTCCGGGTGCGCGAGCGGGCAGGAGCGGCGTCGTCCCCCGGTTCGGCGGCACCGTTCGCGGACGCGGACGCCTGGCCGGTGGCCGACTCGACGATCGCGTCGATCAGCTCGGCCTTGCGAAGCTTCTGGTACCCACGCATGTTCAGATGCGAGGCGATGTCCTTCAGCTCGGTCATCGGCTTGCGAGCCAGGACGCTGCGATCCATGCCCTCTCCTGTGTGGTTCTCAGGCACTGGGGGACGTCTCGATCACGTCACCCCATTGGCGTGTCGACCCGCGCATGCGGGTCGAGATGGTCGTCGGGAACAAGTGCGGAGCGAGGGAACCCTCGGCGATCCAGCGTGGCTGGAGTGCGGCGTCCCGGCTCGCCGCTGAAGGAAGCATACCGGTCACCGACGGACGGCAACAAGGTTGCCCGTCGGCGCTCAGGCCGGCACGGGGGCTCGGTGCACGCGGGCGCCGGCCAGGTTCCAGGTGGTCTCGAGGACCTCCACGGCGCCGTCGACGGCGTCGACGGCGTCGGCCACGACCCGGAGCTGGGAGGGGTGGTCCAGCACCGCCAGCACCGACGGGCCCGCCCCCGACAGAGCCGCCGGCACGCCGGCCTCGCGGAGTCGGCCGACCAGCTGGCCGCTGGTGGTCATGATCGCCAGGCGAGGGGGCTCGTGCAGCTCGTCGACCATGGCGGCGGCCTGCAGCGGGACCAGGCCGGCGAGGCCGGCGAAGGTCGCGACCGCCCGGGCACCGTTGGCCGCGGCGACGGCGAGGGGGACCTCGACGGGCAGCACTCCCCTGGCGTGGCCGGTGTTCTGGCGTGTCGTGGGGATCAGCAGCACCGGGATGAGGCCCGTGTCCGGGGTGACCCGCTGGAACCCGCCGTCGGGCAGGCATGCGACCAGGCCACCGGCGATCGCCGCCGCCGCGTTGTCGGGGTGCCCCTCCAGGGCCGTGGCCAGCTCGAGCACGTCGGCGTTGCCACCCGGGCCGCCGACCAGCGCGCGGGCCAGCACCAGGCCGGCCACCGCCGCGGCCGACGAGGACCCCATCCCGCGTTCCAGCGGGATGGCGCTGTGCACGTCGATCGAGACGTCGGGCACGTCGGCCCCGACCCGCTCGCACCAGGCGACGACGGCCCGCCAGACGAGGTTGCCCTCACCGGTCGGCAGCTCGCCGGCACCGAGGCCGTGGGAGGTGACCCGCTCCGGTCCCGGCGCCCTGGCGATGGCGAGCAGCGGGACGTCGAGGGCCACGCCGAGCGCGTCGTAGCCGGGACCGAGGTTGGCCGACGTCGCAGGGACCTCGACCGCCGCGACCACCGACCGACCGTCCAGGTCTGCGTCGAGGTCGACGGCCCTGACGGTGTCGGCCACCATCGCAACGGTGTGATCGGCTTCGGTCACGCTCGCTCCTCGTCCCGCCCCTCCAAGGGGCCTCGTGCGGCAGCCCGTCAGGGACGCCGGCTGTGGTGCTGCCCGGGGCGATCAGCCCTCGCGCCGGTCCTCCACGCGCATCGACGACGCGATCGCGTTGACGTCGCTGAGGTCCTTCAGGGCCTCCACGCACGCCCTGACGTTGCCCTCGCGCGCGGCGTGGGTGATCAGCAGCAGCTGGGCCTGATCCCCCTCCCCTTCCTGCCAGACGCTCTTGATCGACACGTCGTGGTCCCCGAAGGTCGCCGCCACGCGGGACAGGACCCCGGCCTCGTCGGCCACGTCGAGCAGCAGGTAGTACTGCACGATCTCCTCGTCGACGGGACGGATCGGCTTGTCGGCCACGGCGACCGACGGCAACCGCTCCCCCGCCAGCATGGCCCGGGCGGCCGTGACGACGTCACCGACGACGGCCGAGGCGGTCGGCAACGACCCTGCACCACGGCCGTAGAACATCAGGTCCCCGGCGGCGTCGGCCTCCACGAAGATGGCGTTGTACGCCTCGCGGATGGACGCCAGCGGGTGCGAGGTGGGGATCCACGCCGGGTGGACGCGCACGCCGATGCTGGAGTCGTCGTGCTCCTCGGCGATGCCGAGCAGCTTGATGACGTAGCCCATGCGCTTGGCGTTGGCGATGTCGGTGGCGGTGACCGACATGATCCCCTCGGTGTAGACGTCGTCGCGGACGACGTGGGCGTCGAAGGCGAGGCTGGCCAGGATCGCGGCCTTGGCAGCGGCGTCGTGCCCGCCGACGTCGGCGGTCGGGTCGGCCTCGGCGTAGCCCAGCGCCTGGGCGTCGGCCAGGACGGGCGCGAGCTCCGCACCCTCCTCGGTCATGCGGGTGAGGATGTAGTTCGTGGTGCCGTTGAGGATGCCCAGCACCTTGCGGACCCGGTCGCCGGCCAGCGACTCGCGCATCGGCTTGATGATCGGGATGGCGCCGGCGACGGCCGCTTCGTACTCCAGGCGGACGGAGTGCTCCTGCGCGGCGGTCAGCAGCTCGGCGCCGTGGGTGGCGATGAGCTCCTTGTTGGCCGTCACCACGCTCTGGCCGGCCTTCAGCGCGCGGGTCAGCAGGTCGCGGGCCGGGTCGATGCCGCCCATGACCTCCACGACGATGTCGACGCCCTCGGCGCCGACGACGGTGGACACGTCGTCGGTCACGGCCACGTCGACGTCCCGCACCTTGTTGACGTCACGGACGACGACCGGTCCGATCTCCAGCCGCGCGCCGACGCGGCCGGCGATCTCGTCGGCGTGATCGCGAAGCAGGGTCGCGACGCCGCTTCCGACGACGCCGAGGCCGAGCAGGCCGACGGTCAGGGTGCGCTGGGGCTGGGACGGATCGTGTGCCATGCGGCCAGATGCTACGTCGCGATCACCCGACGTCGGTCAGGAGCAGGTCGGCGGGGGTCTCCCGCCGGACCACCAGGCGGGCGTCGCCGTCGCGGACGAAGACCACCGGCGGGCGCAGGACCTTGTTGTAGTTGGAGCCCATCGAGTGGCCGTAGGCACCGGTGACCGGCGTGGCGAGCACGTCCCCGACGGCGAGGTCGGCGGGCACCCGTGCGTCGCGGACGAGGATGTCGCCGGACTCGCAGTGCTTGCCGACCACCCGCACCCGCTGGGGCCGTGCCGCCTCGACCGCACGCGGGAGGAAGGTCTCGTAGCCGCTGCCGTACAGCACCGGGCGGGGGTTGTCGCTCATGCCGCCGTCGACGGCGACGTAGGTCCGGATCCCCTCCAACGGCTTGACGGTGCCGACGGTGTAGAGGGTGACCGCAGCGGCGGCGGCGATGGCGCGGCCCGGCTCGATGCCGAGGGTCGCCGTGATGCCCAGGGACGCCGCGGCCGAGGTCAGCTCGGCGGCCCACTCGGTGATGCTGGGCGCGTGCTCGCCGGTCACGTAGGGCACCCCCAGCCCGCCGCCGATGACCAGCTCGGGCAGGTCCAGCGGGGCGGTGAAGGTCGCGAGGACCCCCAGCGCCTTGGCGAAGGACTCGGCCTCGAAGACCTGCGACCCGATGTGGCAGTGGATGCCGACCAGGTCCATCGCGTCGCTGGCCTCGGCACGCCGGACCGCGTCCAGCGCGACGCCGGTGGCGACGGTGAAGCCGAACTTGGAGTCGTCCTGGCCGGTGGCGATGAACTCGTGGGTCTCGGCCTTCACGCCCGGGGTGACGCGCAGGAGGACCCGCGGGGCCGGGGCCCCGTCGGCGACCAGCGCCTCGATGCGGTCCATCTCGTCGGTGGAGTCGACGATGATCCGTCCGACCCCGGCCTCCATGGCGTCGCGCAGCTCGGCGGTGGACTTGTTGTTGCCGTGCAGGTGCAGGCGGTCCGCCGGCACGTCGGCGGCCAGCGCGACCGCCATCTCCCCGCCGGTGGCGACGTCGATGGACATGCCCTCCTCGTGCACGAGGCGGGCCATCGCCCGGCACAGGAACGCCTTGGAGGCGTAGGTGGCGTGGTCGCCGAACGCCGCGACCGCCTCGCGGGCACGGGCCCGCAGGTGGTCCTCGTCGTAGACGAACAGCGGCGTGCCGAACGCCGCGGCCAGCTCGAGGGTGTCGCAGCCGCCGATGACGAGCTGTCCGGCATCACCGACGGTGGCGTTGTCGGGCAGCAGATGGGGCGGCAGGGGCCCGCTCACGACGGCGCGCCCGGTCCGCGACCGGCGGCGATCACATGCGCTCCCGCGGGGTCACGCCCAGGATGCCCAGCGCAGCGGCGACGGTGATCCGAGCGGCCTCGCACAGCCAGAACCGCGCAGCCGACAGCTCGGGGGCGTCGGTGTCGATGACCTGGCACTCGGTGTAGAAGCGGTGGAACGCGTCGGCCACGTCCTCGGCGTACCGCGCCACCCGGTGGGGGGCACGGTCGGCCGCGGCACGTTCGACGGTCTCGCCGAACGCGTCGATGCGGCGGATGAGCTCCTGCTCGGTGTCGTGGTCGAGGAGCGTCAGGTCGGCCTCCTCGACGGCCCCGGCGTCGAAGCCCACCTCGGCGGCCTTGCGGCCGATCCCGGCGATCCGGGCGTAGGAGTAGTTGATGTAGTGGACCGGGTTGGCCTTGTCCTCGCTGACGACCCGGGCGATGTCGAAGTCCTGCGGGGTGTCCATCGACGAGCGCAGGAACGTGTAGCGGGTCGCGTCGGCGCCGACCTCCTCGACCAGCTCGTCGAGGGTGACGAAGTTGCCCGACCGCTTGCCCATCCGCACCGGCTCGCCGTCGCGCAGCAGGTTGACGAGCTGGCCGATGATGACCTCCACGACCCCGTCGGGGATGCCCTCGGCCCGGGCGATGGCGTGCAGCCGCCCCACGTACCCGTGGTGGTCCGCGCCCAGCAGGTAGATGGCCAGGTCGAAGCCCCGCGACACCTTGTCGGCGAGGTAGGCCGTGTCGGCGGCGAAGTAGGTCTTGGTGCCGTCGGCCTTGACCAGCACGCGGTCCTTGTCGTCGCCGAACGCCGAGGTCCGCAGCCACACCGCGCCGTCGGCGTCGTAGGCGTGGCCGCGCTCGCGCAACGAGCCGATCGTCTCGTCGATCGCCCCGTCGGCGTGCAGGGTCTTCTCGGAGAACCACACGTCGATGTGGATGCCGATGGACTCCATGGTGGCGCGGATCTGGTCGGTCATCGCCGCCACGGACTTCGCGACCACGTCGGCGGTGTCGGCGGGGTCGACGCCGGCCGCGGTCAGCTGGTCGGCGATCTCGGTGATGTAGGCGCCGCGGTAGCCGTCCTCGGGCACCTCCTCGCCACGCATCCGGGCGGCGACCGACGCCCCCAGCAGCGTGATCTGGTTGCCGGCGTCGTTGAGGTAGTACTCCCGCGTCACCGACCACCCGGTCGCCTCGAGCACGTTGGCCAGCGCGTCGCCCATGGCCACCCAGCGGCCGTGGCCGACGTGGAGCGGGCCCGTGGGGTTGGCCGACACGAACTCGATGTTGGCGCTGCGTCCCGTTCCGCTGGTGGAACGTCCCCACCCGTCCTCACCGGCCTCGACAACGGCCCGCACGATCGCCCCGAACGCGTCCTGCGCAAGGCGGAAGTTGATGAACCCGGGACCGGCGATCTCCACGCCGTCGACACCCTCGACGTCGCCGAGCGTGTCCACGATCGTCTGCGCGACCTCGCGCGGCGGGCGTCCGACGGGCTTGGCCAGCGTCAGCGCGACGTTGGTCGACCAGTCACCGTGATCGCGGTTCTTGGGCCGCTCGAAGGTGGGCGTGCGTTCGGGGAGTCCGGCGTCGGCCAGGGCCTTGGCCACGGCGGTCGCGAGCTGTTCGGGTCCGATCATCCCCGACAGCGTAGCCAGCCCCGCGGGACCTCCCCGACCGCGCGCCGAGCGACAGCTGGCAGGGGACGCCTAGGCGGACCGCTCGGCGATCAGGCGGTTGACCAGGTCCATCAGGTCGATCGGGTCGAACGGCTTGGTCACGTAGGCCTGCACGCCGAGGTCGGTGCCCTTGCGCACGTCGGCCTCCATGGCGCGGGCCGACAGGAAGACGATGGGGATGTGGCGCGTCTCCGGGTCGTTCTTGAGGGTCTCCGCGACCTGCCATCCGTTGACGTTGGGCATCATGACGTCGAGCAGGATCAGGTCGGGGCGTTCGTCGTGCACACGGTCCAGGGCGTCCTGCCCGTCCACGGCGGTGATGACCTCGTGGCCCTCCATCTCGAGGTTGACCTCGAGCAGGCCCCTGATGACGTGGTCGTCATCGACTGCCATCACTCGTGCCACGTGTCGTCCTTGTCGTCGTCCTCGCCTGCGGTCCCCCGCTCCTTGGTGAAGCCGCGGGAAGGCTACCCGCTGCAGGGGACGGGTGGAGGGTACCGAATGGGCGTCCGCGTCCGGTGAGCCTCGGCATCGCATCGCCCCCGACACCACCGGGGTGCGGACATGCATACTCGCCATGTGACCCAAGGAGACCAGCAGCCGGGGGGCCTCGCCGAGGCGTCCGTCGCGCGCATGCGTGCCCTCGTCGATGCGGTCACGGCCATCACCCGCGTCCAGGACGACCCCGAGCAGATGCTCGAGCAGATCGTCGAGGCTGCACGAACCGTCTCGGGCGCCGAGTACGCCGCCCTGGGGATCGTCGGCAACGACGGGCGGACACTGGACGCGTTCCTGCACACCGGCATGGACCCCGCGACCGTCGAGCGGATCGGCAACCTCCCCACGGGCCACGGGATCCTCGGGGCGGTCATCGTGGAGGGGCGGGCCCTGCGGCTGCCCGACCTGGCGCTGCACCCCGCCAGCCAGGGTTTCCCGCCCAACCATCCGCCGATGCGATCGTTCCTCGGTGTCCCCATCCGCTCGGGCGAGAAGGTCCTCGGCCACCTCTACATGACCAACAAGGACATGACCGACGAGGAGGGAGGGGCGGGCTTCACCGACACCGACGAGGCGCTGATCACGGCGCTGGCCGGCCAGGCGTCCATCGCCATCGAGATGTCGACCCGGTACGACCGCGAGCGCGAGCTGACCCGACGGCTGCAGCGGCTGGTCGAGGTCAACACCGTCCTGACCACCGAACGGCGTGTGGACCACGCGCTGCAGCAGATCGTCAACGCCGCCGCCGACCTCGTGGACGCGACCTACGTCGGCCTGGGCGTGCTGGGCGAGGGCCGCGACTCCTTCTCCAGCTTCATCCACACCGGGATGGATCCCGAGCTGGTGGAGGTGATCGGCGACCTGCCCGTCGGTCGAGGAGTGATGCGTGCGGTCATGGTGGGTGGCCGGGCCATCCGCCTGAAGGACCTCGGCAGCCATCCGGCCAGCGTCGGCTTCCCCGAGAACCATCCCGTGATGCGGACCTTCCTCGGGGTGCCCGTCGCCCACCAGGGTCGGGTCATCGGCGACCTGTACCTGACCGACAAGCGGGGCGGGCAGGAGTTCACCGAGGTCGACGAGCTCATCGCCACGGCCCTGGCGTCACAGGCGGCGGTGATCGTCACCAACGCCGATGCCTACGAGCGGGAACGTGCGCTGGTGGCCGAGCTGCGCAGCGCCGACGAGGCCAAGGAGGCGTTCGTCCACCATGTGGCCCACGAGCTGAAGACGCCGCTGGTCACGATCCGCGGATCGCTGCAGGCCCTCGAGATGGGCCGCAAGGGCCTCGACGAGGCCCAGCGCACCCAGCTCGAGCAGATGGCCGTGCGGCAGCTGGACACGATGATGGCCATGGTCAACAACCTGCTGGAGCTGGCCAGCATCGAGTCGGGACGGTCGCCCCTGGTCCTGGAGCCGGTGTCGCTCGGTCCGGTCATCGAGGCCGCCCTTGCGTCGGCACCGCCGCCCGACGGCACCGTCGTCGACCTCGACCCGTGCGAGGACGACCGGGTCACCGCCGATCACCGGTACGTCGAGCGGATCGTCAGCAACCTGCTGACCAACGCCTACCGCCACGGCGGCCCGCACGTCACCGTCCGGACCACCTCCGACGACGACGGGGTCACGCTGTCGGTCATCGACGACGGCGACGGCGTCCCGGCTTCGCTGGTCCCGACGCTGTTCGAGCGGTTCGTCCGGGGCCGCCAGTCGCGTGGCACCGGGCTTGGCCTCGGCCTGGTCAAGGCGCTCGCGGAGCGCTTCGGCGGGACGGTGTCGTACCGGCCGGCTGACAACGGCGGGGCACGGTTCGACGTCCGCCTGCGCCACCCGGACGCGACAACGGCCCCCGACGTCGTGGTATGACCGAGGTATGCCCGAACTCCCCCTGCACGGTGTGACCCCGACCCACATCCCCGCCTGGCCGGCCGACACGGTCGCCGCACTGGAGGCCGCAACGGCCGCCGACGACCCCATGTCGGCGCTTCGTGACGTGGCCGCCAGCGCCCCCTCCTTCCTGCCGGTCTGGGCCGAGCTCGCCGAACGGTCGCTGGACGCCGGCGACCCCATCGGCGCCTACGCCTTCGCCCGCGTCGGCTACCACCGCGGCCTGGACGCCATCCGCGGCGCCGGGTGGCGCGGACAGGGACCGGCCCCGTGGTCGCACGAGCCGAACCGTGGCTTCCTCCGTTCCCTCGACGCCCTTCGCCGTGCTGCTGCCGCCATCGGTGAACCCGGTGAGCCCGAACGCTGCCGCGACTTCCTGCTGCAGCTCGACCCCGAGGACCACCTGGGAGTGGCGGGGCAGTGAACGCCGGCTACTCGGGGACGCCGCTGGCCAAGAAGCTCGGCCTGGCCGCGGGCATGCGGCTGGGGCTGGACAACCCGCCTCCCGAGTTCGTGGGACTGGCGCTCCTGCCGGTCCCCGACGGCATCTCCATGCACACCCACCTGCGCGGGAACATGGACATGGTGATCGGGTTCTACGACACCCGAGCGGAGTTCGAGCGGCGCCTGCCGATCGCCCGTCGCCGCATCCCCGAGGACGGCGCCATCTGGATCGCCTGGCCCAAGAAGGCCAGCCGGGTCCCGACCGACATGACCGAGGACGTGATCCGCGAGGTGGCGCTGCCGACCGGGCTGGTCGACACGAAGGTCTGCGCCATCGACGAGGTGTGGAGCGGCCTGAAGCTCGTGATCCGCAAGGAGCTCAGGAAGGGCTGAGGAGAATCACCGGCCGGGCTGGCGACGCAGGATCGCCCGCACCTCGACCTCGACCTTCCAGCGCGGATCCAGCAGGCCGGCCACGACGACCATCGTGGCCGCCGGCCTGACGGCACCGAACCGCCGGCCGTGGGCCCGGCCGACCGCCTCCCAGTCCGACGCGTCGGTCAGGTACATGCGGGTGCGGACCACGTCGGCCGGGTCACCGCCGGCCCGTCGCAACGCGTCGAGGGCGATCTCGAAGCAGCGGTCGGCCTGGGCCTCGGCGTCCTCGGGGCACGACCCGTCGGGCCACACCGGGGCGGTTCCGGCGACCTCCACGACGTCGTCCACGCGCACCGCACGGGAGAAGCCGATGGGAGCTTCGTACGGAGAGGATCCGGCCACGAGACGTCGCATGGCCGACAGTGTGGCAGTCAGCCGGTCCGGTCGGGGACCGGCTGCACCGGGATCTCGTCCTCCGCCACCTGCTTGAGCGCCCGGAGGCTGCGTCGGAAGATGTGGGAGACGTAGGGCACGGCGACGTTGCGCGCAACCAGGTCGCCCACCCGGCCGAGGGGGGCGTCGATCTGCTCCCACCACGTGAACAACGACCCCTCGCGGCCGTCGGGGAGCCTGGTCGGGGTCAGCTCGAAGGCGCCGTGTCCCTTGATGATCGGACCGGTGTGCAGCACCGCGATCTTCCTGCCCTCGACCCATTCCGTGACCCGCATCTCGTCGGGGATGACGAGGCCGAGCGCGATGTTGGTCGGCACGTGGATGACCGTGCCGACGCCCTCCCGCTGGTCGCTGGTGACGGTGACCGACTGGGCGTCCTGCATCCAGGCGGGTTGGTCCTCCCAGCGCACCAGCAGCTGCCACACCTGGTCGGTGGGTCGGTGGATGTGGACGCGTTCCTCTACCCTTGCCATCGTACGGCGGACGGTACCCCGTTCGGGACCGAGCCACGCGAGCGGCCAACGAGCCGCGACATCCGCGAAGCCCGCCGCCGTCGCCCGGCACCGTGTCCGCACGGGATCGCCCCGGGCCCCCGTTTCACAGACCTGCAGAGGAAGACCGATGTTCATCGAGCTCAACGGCGTACGCCACCACTACGTCTCCAAGGGGGAGGGCCCGCCCGTGGTCCTCGTCCACGGCCTGGGTGGCGACCTCCACGCCTGGTACGGCGTGATCGAGTGCCTGGCCGTCCACCACCACGTCATCGCCCTGGACCTCCGCGGCCACGGCCGCAGCGACGCCGGGTCCGGTGGGTACTCCGTCCAGATGTGGGCCCAGGACGTCAACGCCCTGATCGCCGCCCTCGAGCTGCCGCCGGTCACGCTGGTCGGCCACTCCCTCGGCAGCCTCGTGGCCCAGCAGGCGGCGCTGGACAAGCCGGAGGCCATCGACCAGCTCGTGCTGGTCGGCGGCATCTCCTGGTTCGAGCCGGAGACCAAGAAGGCCTACAACGACCGTGCGGACCTCGTCGAGGCCGAGGGCATGGACGCCGTCGTCGACGGGTGGCTGCCCGGCGCCCTCGCCCCCCGCACCCAGGCCAAGCTGCCCCAGCTGGTCGGCCTGACCCGCGACATGTACCTCCGCAACGACCCGCAGGCCTACGCCAAGTCCTGCCGCGCCCTGGCGAAGATGCCCCGCATCCCCCGCGAGGACATCGGCCAGCCCACGCTGCTGGTCGTCGGCGACCACGACCGGTCCACCCCAATCGCCATGACCGAGGAGCTGCACGCCGAGATCCCGGTGTCCCGCGTCCGGGTCATCCCGACGGCCGCCCACTGGGTCATGCTCGAGCAGCCCGACATCCTGGCCGCCGCGATCCTGGAGTACCTGACCTGAGCGTCGGCAACGGATGACCAGGCGGGACTGACCCGAAGTGACCATCTTCGGGTTGGTCCTCCTGTCGACGGGCATACAGGTCGATACGAAGTGTGACGATCCACTTCCAAGGGACCTGACATGGACTTCCTCGACGAGCTGTACGGCCACCTGACCTCCGGCGACCCCGCCCTCGGTGCCACGCTCGCCGAGGGTCGACCAGCCGACATCGCCCGGCTGAGCCGGCTGCTGCGCCACACGCCGCTGGATGTCCTCACCCGCAACCGGTCCGGGCTGGTCGACGCGCTCCAGCACGTCCCCCACCTCCACGACGCGCTGCGCGCCACCTGGTCGCGTCAGGACGCGGCCACCACAGCGCTGGTGTTCGCGTGGGTCCAGCAGGCCAAGCTGCGTGACGGGCGGTCGTCCGGCCGCGCCGGTGTGGTCCGCTGGATGCAGGAACGCGAGCTGGCCGCCGCCTGACCGCGGGGGTGCCCACGACGGCACGCGACCCAGCTCGCAGCCGTCAGCAGGGTCGCACCCCTCAGGCCGGGGCGAAGGGGTCGACGATGTCGGGGACCGTCGGGACTGGCGCGGTGTCGCGCTGCTGGACCAGCGCCGCGGCGCAGACCAGCAGCGCCTCCGGGTGCGTTCCCGGCGGCGGACGGTGCCGCATGCGCGCGGCGATCGTCGTGGCGACCTCCTCGGCGATCCGTTGCCGCTGGTCAGCCGCGAAGGACCCGGAGCGGAGCAGGAAGGACCGCACCAGCGTGTAGTCCTCACCGTCGAGGCCAGACACGTCCAGCGTCCGGGCGTATCCGACGAGCGCTGGAGGGACCTGCCACGCGACCGGCTGGTCCACCACGCCACGACGGACCCGGTCCCGGATCACCACGGTGCCGGCGGCCAGGTCCCCGAGACGTTGGTTCCGTGCGGTGACCAGCGACGTGACGATCGCCGGGATGCCGAGCAGCAGGTAGAAGTCCACCAGTGCCAGCAGCCAGCGGATCGAGGCATGGCGGAACCGGACGGTGCCCCCGTCGACGGTGACGACGCGGAGGCCCAGCAGCGCCTTGCCGGGGGTTCGTCCGTGCAGCAGCACCTCGCAGGCGACGGGGACGCCCCACAGGATCGCGAAGTTCAGCAGCAGGAACGCCACGATGGCCAGCCAGCCCGGGCCGCCACCCAACCCCAGCCCGAAGCCGACCCCCACCGCCAGCACCGCGGCGACGACCACGGCGTACTGCAGCGCGAACAGGATGATCAGGTCGACCAGGATGGCCAGGGTCCGGGACCCGAGGTCGGCCAGGGGCAGGTCGATCGTCACCGCCTCGGGGGTGACCAGTGCGGCCCGGCGCCGTGTGGCGTGCGCGGGCCCGGGGAGGAGGCTCACCGGCAGGGCCTCACGAGGCGTACAGCGCCTCGATCCGGTCGACGTACGTGGCGTGCACGCCGCGCCGCTTGAGCTTCATGGTGGCCGTCAGCTGGGCGGAGTCGGGTACCCAGTCGTCGCCCAGCACCGTCCACTTCTTGATCTGCTCGACGTTGTTGAAGCCCTTGATGACCTCGCGGACGCCGCGGTCGATCTCCTCCAGCACCAGCGGGTCCTCGGCGAGGGCGGCCAGCGAGCGGTCCTCGATGCCCTTCTCCAGCGCCCAGCCGGGCGCCACGTCGGGGTCGAGGACGAGCAGGGCGGTCAGGAACGGCCGGTCGTCACCGATGACGCAGGCCTGGCCGACCAGCGGCAGGGACTTGAGCATCGCCTCGATGTTGGCGGGCGAGACGTTCTTGCCGCCCGCGGTGATGATCAGCTCCTTCTTGCGGTCCACGATCGAGAGGTAGCCCTCGTCGTCGAACTGGCCGATGTCGCCGGTGTGCAACCAGCCGTCGTCGTCGAAGGACTCGGCGGTCCGCTCCGGGTCCTTGTAGTAGCCGCGGGTGACGATGGGGCCGCGGCACAGGACCTCGCCGTCCTCCGCCAGGACGACCTCGGTGCCCGGCAGGGCCCGGCCGACGGCCCGTCGCTTCACCCGGTAGGGGTCCCAGGTCATGCCGCCGGTGTTCTCGCTCATGCCGTAGATCTCGCTGAAGGGCACCCCGATGCCACGCATGAAGTCGAACACGAACCCCGGCAGCGGCGCGGCACCGGTGAAGGCCATGCGCATCTCGTCGAGACCCACCATGGCGCGCAGCGGGGCGAAGGCCACGGCGTCGACCTGGGCGTGCATGGCGGCGAGCTCGGCCGGCACGGGCTGCTCGTCGGCCGTCAGCGCGGCCACCTTCTGCCCGACCTGCAGCGCCTGGTCGAACTTCTCCGCCGCGTCGCCGCCCTTGGCCGCGACCGCGGCCAGGATGCCCGAGCGCAGCTTCTCGAAGACCCGGGGCGGACCGAACAGCACCTGTGGCCGCACGGTCACGAGGTAGGGCAGCAGCTCGGTGGGTTCGGGGCAGGTCGTGACGACGTGCCGCTGGCGCAGCCAGCCGTAGTGGCTGACCATCCGCTCGGCGATGTGGGCCATCGGCAGGTAGCTGACCATCCGCTGGCCGGTCCGGTCCTCCTCGTGGAGCAGGCCGAAGGTGGCCTGCCCGGCAGCGCAGATGTTGGTGTGGTCCAGCATCACACCCTTGGGCTGTCCTGTCGTGCCCGAGGTGTAGATGAGGGTGACGAGGTCGTCGGGCTGGCTGGCGGCCACGGCCGACTCCACGTCGACGGGATCGCCGTCCAGCAACGAGGAGAACGACAGGACGTCGTCGGGCCGGAGGCCCTCGGGGTCGTCGACCACGACGACGTGCTCGAGGTCGGGCAGCTGGCCGCGGACCTTGAGGACCCGTTCGAGGAACTCCACGTCGTCGCAGATGACCGCCTTGGCCTCCATGTGGCCGAGCAGGTACTCGACCTGCTCGGGAGCGGAGGAGTTGTAGATCGACACCGTCTTGGCGCGGCACAGCAACCCGCCGAGGTCGGCGACGTGGAACTCGGGTCGGTTGCGCAGGAACAGCGCGACGCTGTCACCCGGCTCGATGCCCCAGCTGCGGTAGGTCCCAGCGATGCGGCTGGCCTGGTCCAGCACCTGCGCCCAGGTCCATTCGTGCCACGCGTCCCCGTCCTTCCAGCGAAGCGCCACGTCGTCGGGCTGCTCGGCTGCGGCGTCCAGCAGCCACTGCCCGACGGTCTGGCCCTCGATGTCCTCGAGGAGCTGCTCGCGTGTCAACGTCTCCGGCATCCCTGGTGTCCTCCAACGGTTCGACTCCTGACCGGAGTCACCCTAGAGCAGGCCGGTGCCGCAGGGAACGGGCTGTTCGGGATAGGGTTCGCGACGATGAACCTGGACCGTTTCGTCGCCGCCCACGCCCCGATGTGGGAGCGGCTGGACCGGGCGGCTCGACGGGACCCGGCCACGATGTCGGCCGCGGAGATCCGGCAGCTCGTCGGGGACTACCAGCGGACGGCCACGCACCTCTCGACCGCGCGGACGACCCTGGGCGACCCCGAGCTGACCCTGCGGCTGTCCCAGCTGGTCGCTCGTGCCGGGGCGACGGTTCACGGCACACGACCACGCAGCTGGCAGCTCGTCGTCCGCTTCTTCACCGAGACCTTCCCGGCCGCCATGTGGCACCAGCGCTGGCCGATCGGCGTGGCCACGGCCATCTTCCTGTCCATCGCGTTCGGGCTGGGCGCGTGGACGGCGACGTCGCCGGCTGCGCTGGACGCGGCGATCCCGCCGGCCGTGCAGGACGCCCTGATCGCCGGGGACTTCGTGGAGTACTACTCCGACCGCCCCTCGGGGCAGTTCTTCGCCGAGGTCGGGTTCAACAACATCCAGGTGGGCTTCGGGGCCTTCGCCGGCGGCATCCTCGCCTGCCTGCCCACGGTGCTGCTGCTGGGCCTGAACGCCGCCAACGTCGGGTTCGCCGGGGGCCTGTTCCATGCCAACGGGGTGGCGGAGGTCTTCTGGGGGTTCATCACCCCGCACGGGTTGCTGGAGCTGACCGCGATCTTCGTTGCCGCCGGTACGGGGCTGGCGCTCGGCTGGTCGTGGATCGATCCGGGCGACCGTCGTCGGGCCGAGTCCCTCCAGGACCAGGCCAGCCGAGCCATCACCATCGTCGGCGGGCTGATCGTCGTGTTCGGCGTGGCGGCCCTGATCGAGGGGTTCGTGACCGGGGCGCCGCTGCCGACCTGGCTGCGTGTGGGCGTCGGCGTCCTGGCCGAGGGTGCGTTCCTGGCCTTCGCGTTGGTGTACGGCCGCCAGGCCGCCGCACGGGGCCTGACCGGGACGCTGCGCCAGGCCGAACGGGCCACCTGGGAGTCGGCGCGGGCCCAGCCGACCCGGGCATGACCGACCGGCTCAGCCGACCCGGGCACGAGCGACCCGGCTCAGCCGACCCGGAAACGGCGAAGGGGACGCCGTCGCGGCGTCCCCTCCTCCGTGAAGTGCCCCCCGATCAGCCGCCGTTGCGGCCGACCCGCGGCTGCAGGACGAACAGGCCGCGGTCCATGCTGGACACCGCCACGATCCCCTTCTGCCGGAAGTAGGGGTAGTTGGACCAGGTGCCACCCTCGAACGAGGTGTTGTCGTTGTCCGGGTAGACGTCGAAGTACGCGACCTCCTCGACCTCACCGTCGGCGACATCGCTGACGTCGTACACGCGCAGCCCCGTGGTGTAGTTGGAGGCGTAGGCGTAGTCGCCCTGCGTGTAGAGATTGTGGTCGATCGAGGTGGTGTCGTTGACGAACTCCTCGCTGACGAACGGGTCGGTCAGGTCGGTGAGGTCCCACACCCGGGTGGTGGAGTTGATGCCGGCGAGGATCTCGTCGCCCTCGTCGCCGTGCAGGAAGTACCCCTGGTCCTCCGTCAGCCATCCCTGGTGGGAGTATCCGGAGCCGCCGTAGGGCACCCGAGCCAGCGCCACGGGGTTGGCCTTGTCGGTCACGTCGACGATGGACAGGTAGTTCTCGCCGTTCAGGCGGTACTGGATGCCGTTGGAGTTGACGCAGATCTCACGGCCGCGGAAGTCGGCGTCCGGACCGTCGTAGACCACGCACTGCGTGTCGTGGATGTAGCCGTGGTCCTGGAAGCACCCGGCGAACTCGGGGTTCTTCGGGTCGTTGATGTCGATCATGTGCAGGCCGGTGCCGCACACGGCGGGGACGCCCTGGTAGCTGCCGGCGCCGACGGAGTAGGCGTAGCCGGTGTCGGTGTTGATGTTGATGTTGTGCGCCGACCCGTGCTGGGTGTAGTGGGCGTCCATGTCGTAGGTGGTGTAGGTGCCGTCCCAGTCGCGCAGGCGGGTGAGGTCGAAGACCTGCACACCGTGGTCACGGTGCTCGGAGACGACGAAGGCGTGGTCCTCGTGGACCTTGATGTCACGCCACGAGCCGCCACCGCGGGTCGACGCGGTCGGGAGGATGCCGAGGACCTCGGGGCGCTTGGGGTCGCTGATGTCGACGAAGACGGTGCCGTTGCTGGCGCCGACCAGCGCGTAGTCCTTGCGGGTGCTGGGGTCGGTCCAGCCCCAGATGTCGTTGACGAACGTGGTTCCGAGCTCGGCGTGGGACACGTGGCTCAGCATGTCGATGCCGTCGCAGGGGAAGAAGTCGGCGGCCATGCCCTGGCGGCACGGGGCGTGGGTCGAGGGGGCGTTGCCGTTCGTGGCGGCGGTCGCCCCCGGCGAGAAGGCGTCCGGCGGGCTGGACTGCTCGGCGGTGTCGTCCTGCCCCCAGTCCCTCGTGAGCTGGACGTCGACCTCGCCGTACTTGTCACCGCACGGCGCGGAGGTGGTCTCCACGAACGAGGAGAAGACGTTGACGGTCGAAAGGACGGACGCGACGAACCCGGTGGCGGCCGGGCGGGCGATGGCGCACGAGTCGTGGGCTCGGGCGGTGGACGGGGCGATGGCGAGCACGCCGAGCGCGAGGCTGACGGCGAGCAGCACGCGCAGGGCACGTACGGACGGCGGGACGGATACGTGGTCCAAGACAGGATCCTCCGGTAGGGGGTGCTGCCCCAGGGCAGCGTGGCGGGATGACGGAGGAATCCGAACGCAGGTACGGCGGCCCTGCAGGGTGTGTGACGTCCCCCGTCCCGACGGACCCAAGCAGGATGACTAGTCTGTGTCAACCACCACTCGCCGCAGGGGGAACTTCTCGATGGTCCAGACCGACGCCGCCACCCGTCCGACACCCACCGCCCGCGCCTGGCCCGCCCGAACCGCCGGGGGACTCCTGGTCCTGCTGGGCCTCGCCAACGCCGTGCTGGGCCTCCTGGCGATGGCCAGCGACCTCATCCTGTTGTCACCCGGGGCCGCAGGCGGACTGCTCGTCCTGGGACTGACGACGACCGCCCTCGGCGTGATGGTGCTGCGGGGATCCGGGGCCGCCACCACCGCGGCGCTGACCGTCTTCGCGGTCCTGCTGGTGCTGCAGCTCGGCGACGCGGCTGCCGGGGGCTCGGACGCGGACGGGGCGATGGGCCGAAGCGTGGTCCTCGTCGTCATCGTCGCCGCGCTGGCATGGGCCCGTCGGTCGATCGCCAGCCGCTGACCCGAGCCGACGAGGACGCCGGCTACAGCGCCCCTGCGGCCTTGAGGTCGAGGTAGGCGTCGATCAGCCGTCCGGGCAGCAGCGTCGGGGTGGCGTCGACCACGGTCGCACCGACGGTCCGCAGCGTGCGGCTGACCCGGCGACGCGATTCCTCCGCCTCGATCGCGGCCGCCATCCGGTAGGCGGCGGTCGGATCGCGGGGGGCGTCGGTGGTCCAGGCGGCGATCGAGGGATCCGCCGGGGAGGCAACGAGGACGAGGTGGCGTCGACCGAGGAGGGGCAGCGCCGGGACCAACGACTCGTGGACGGGACCGGCGGCGAGGTCGGTGAGCACGACCACCAGCGCCCGTCGCCGGTAGCGGGCCAGCGCCTCACCGAACGCGCCGCGGTAGTCCGGTTCGACCAGCTCGGGGTCGATGTCGGCCAGCGTCTGCACCAGCCGGGTCATCTGGGCGTTGCCGCCCCGGGGCGGCAGCGTGCCGGTGACCACGTCGGAGAAGGTGACCAACCCGACGCGGTCACCGAGGCCGGTGGCGATGCGGGTCAGCGCCATCGCCGCGTCCATGGCGTGCTCCAGGCGCGGGGCTCGGCCCAGCAGCTCGGGGCCGTCGTGGCGATCGTCGATCGGTCGTCGGCCCATCCGGCCCGCCATCGTGCGCCCGTGGTCGAGCAGGATCAGCACGTGCTGGTTGCGTTCGGCCCGGTAGGTCCGCACGATCGGCCGCAGTGCCCTGGCGGTGGCGGCCCAGTCGATGCGACGCGTCTCGTCGTCGGGCGTGTACTCCCGGAGCGACTCGAAGTCGGTGCCCTGGCCACGCAGGCGAACCGTCCGGACGCCCTCGCTGAGGCGCAGGGCCCGGTGGAGCCGCAGCTCGGTCTCCTGGCGGCTCGGGAAGGCCGGGTGGACCCGGACCCGGGTGTGGACCGGCACGGTCCGCTGGCGGTCGACCAGGCCGAGCGGGCCACGCGACCGGAGCGTGACGGCCTCCAGGTCGATGGCCCCGCGTCGGGCCGGCCGCACGGTCCCGTCGGCGTGGACCCGCGCGCCGCCCGGCACCACGACCCGGGCCCGCCGGTCGACGGCGCGCAGGCTCTCGGGCAGGGCGTCGGCCAGGTGCACCCGTGCCCGTCGTCGCGTGGGGTTGGTGACCACCCACCGAAGCCGGGCGTCGGTGTCGATCACGAGGACCTGGTCGACCTCGCGCTGGAGGACCAGTCGGCGGGGCGACACCGCGAGGGCCACGTCGACGACGACCGCCACGAGGAGCAGCAGGTTGCCGAGCACCCATGTGCCTGCGCCCCACGTGCCCAACGGCAGCACGAGGAGGCCCACCAGCAGGAGGGCCGCCGGCAGCCGCCGGGTGGGGATCACCGTGGCACGGGCACCGCGGCGAGGATGCCCCGCAGGACCGAGTCCGCGTCGCCGCCCTCGAGCTCCACGTCGGGGCGGACCTGGACGCGGTGGCGGAGGGCCGGCATCGCCATGGCCTTGACGTCGTCGGGGGTGACGAAGTCACGGCCGGTCAGCCACGCCCATGCCTTGGCGGCCTTCAGCAGCATCGTGGAGCCACGTGGGCTGATCCCGAGCACCAGGGACGGTGACTGGCGGCTGGCCGTGGCGATGTCGACGATGTAGGCGAGCACCGCCGGGTCGGTGCGGATGGCCTGGATGCCGGCACGAGCTGCCGCGAGGTCCTCGGGGCCCGCGACCGGCCGGATGCCCGAGGCACGCACGTCGTGGGGGTTCATGCCGGCGTCGTGTCGGCGCAGCACCTCGTGTTCGTCCTCCACGGCGGGGTACCCGACGACCAGCTTGAACAGGAACCGGTCGAGCTGCGCTTCCGGCAGCGGGTAGGTGCCCTCGTACTCGACCGGGTTCTGGGTGGCGACGACCAGGAACGGATCGGGCAGCACCCGTGGGGTCCCCTCGACGGTGACGCGGCGCTCCTCCATGGCCTCCAGCAGCGCCGACTGGGTGCGCGGTGGGGTGCGGTTGATCTCGTCGGCCAGCAGCAGGTTGGTGAACACCGGCCCCTCGCGGAACCTGAACGCCCCCTGCAGCGACGTCGCGTCGGCGTCGTAGACGCTCTGGCCGAGCACGTCGGACGGCATCAGGTCGGGGGTGAACTGCACGCGGGTCTGCTGCAGGTCCAGCGCCGCGGCCATCGACGCGACGACGAGGGTCTTGGCGGTGCCGGGCACCCCCTCGAGCAGCACGTGGCCGCCGACGAGCAGGGCGGTGAGCAGCCCGCTCACGGTGCCGTGCTGGCCGACGACGGTCCTGGCCACTTCGTCGCGGACGGCGACGATGGCGTTCCTGGGGTCACTCACGGGTCGGGCTCCTGTCGGGCACGAGGTCGTCGGTCGGGGGTCGGTGGGCGTCCACGCGGTGCAGCGTGCGACGCAGGGCGGCCGTCCGGCGGGCGAGCAGGACCAGCTCGTCGTCGGTGTGGGGCAACGGCCCGTCGAGGGCTGCCCGCAGGTCCTCGGCGGGAAGGCGGGTCCGGTCGGCCACGAGGGTGATCAGCTCCTCGCCGTGCACGTCGTCGGGGATGCCCAGCCGGCTGTGCAGCTCCAGCAGCGCCTGCTGCCGCAGGACCGCCCCGGCGTCGGCCGCTCGGCCGGCACGCTGCAGCAGGTGGCCGGTGGACACGGTCGTCTCCGAGGCGTCGACCCGGACGGGCGGGTCCTCCCACACCGGTCGGCCGTGGCGGGGTGCCCGCCACCACAGGATCGCCAGCCACAGCAACGGGATCTGAAGCAGCGCGACCTGGACCTGCTCGGGCAGGATCGCCAGCAGGCCGTCCTCGCCGCGGGCCGTCGGGTCGTCACCGGTGACCACGCGGACGGCGCGGTCGTCGACGGGCTGGAGGAGGTTGACCAGCAGGACGGCGTTGTCGGCGGCGTCGAGCAGCTCGTTGGTCAGCGTGAACGGGCCGCCGAGGCTGACGATGCGGCCCTCCCCCACCTCCTCGGTCACCATCCAGTGGCCGCCGTTGCGGGGGAAGCAGCCCGTCGCCCCCTCGGGCAGGGTGAAGACGATCCCGTCCGCCACGCTGACCCGTTCCACGCCCGCGACGGCCGGGGCGTCGCAGGCCGGCTCGATGGTGGGTTCGGTGAAGGCGATGCTGGTGACCCCACCCAGTCCCGGGGCGAGCGCCGACAGCGGGTCGGCCACGACGAGGGTCCCGCCGTCGGCGACCCAGCTGCGGACGCCGGCTCGCTGGTCGTCGGTCATCTGGTCGAGGATCACGAGCGCGGTGGCGTGGGTGGCCGTGGGGACGCCGTCGGCAACCTCGACATCGGCACCGACCTCCTCCAGCACGTCGAGGATGCCGGCCACACCGGCCGGCCCGGTCGAGTCGGGGTCGAGGGGCGGCCCGTCCCCCCGCCGCGGCCCGATCGCGACGACCGCGACCACCACGAGGACGACGGCCCCGAGGATCCCCCAGCGTCGCCGGGTCACCCGCTCCCCCCTCCGCCGACCGGGGACGGCAACGAGCCGGCGGCGACGACGGCAGCCTGCGCGTCGAGCCCGTCCTGCACGTCCTCGGCGGTGACGTCCCGGCGGCCGTACCAGGCGGCCTCGAACAGGCGGGTCAGCCGGTCGAAGGCAGTCCGGCCGGCGGGCAGGGCGTCGGCCAGCGCGGCGGCGTACTCGCCCGTGGTGCGGCCGGGCACCTCCTCCAGCAGGCCCGCCCGAGCGAGCAGGGCGACCGTCTCGCGGTACCGGCAGCGCAGCGCGTCACGGTGACGGCCGGCGGCAGCGTGCGAGGCGGCTTCGCTGCCCCAGTCCCGAGCGGAACGACCAGTGGGCCCGTCCACGATCGGATCGACGGTGTGGCCACGTCGGAACCGGCTGAGCGTGCGCCAGGCCACCACCACGATGGCGACCACCAGCACCGCGAGCACCACGCTGCCCACCCACGACCCGTCCCCGCCCTGGCCGGCGAGGCGCAGCAGCAGCCGTCCGAGCTGCTCCACGAGCGCATCGACGAGGCGGTCCAGCAACGAGTCCCCGGCTGCGGTCTGGCGGTACTCGGGCCGTCCGAGCACCTCCTCGACCGCCCGGCGGACCTCCTCGGGCGAGGCCTGCGCCAGCAGCGGGGTCATGGCAGCTCCCGCCGGCGTCGTGCCCGTTGCACGAGGTCGTGGCCCTCGAGGCGGGCCCGTGAGTCCATGAACATCAGCGTCGCGGTGTGGGCGGTGAGCGGTCCCTGGATCAGGCCGGAGGTGATGGCGGCGATGGCCAGCAGCACCCACGCCCACCCGAACCCGCCGATGAAGCCGAGGACCTCCGGCACCCCGCTGATGAGGGTGGCGATCAGGGCGATCACGAACGTCGTGCCGAGGACCACCGCGAGGGTCGCGGCGTACCGGCGCCTGGTCAGCGCCACCGAACGTCGGATCGCCGCGACCGGGCCGAGCCCCTCGATCACGACCGCGGGGGCGACCCGCACGAAGAAGGGCAGCAGCAGGGAGGTGAGCAGGAGGACCGGGGCCAGCGCCACGGCGGCCGCGACCTCTGCCCCGGCGAGCGCCAGCAGGGCGAGCGGTGCTGCGGGCACCGCGTAGGCCAGGGCGTGCAGCCACCATGCCCCCAGCAACGCCGGCCCGCGCTGTCGCCAGGTGCGGACGACCACGCCCGCGGAGGGCTGGCCGCCGTCGATCACCCGGCTGGCCAGCGCGATCCAGCCACCGGCGAGCAACGGCAGGACGGTGGCCTGGACCAGGACCAGCCCGACCACGGCGGCGGTCGGGTCCCCACCCTCGCCGAGCAGCGCGGCGGCGGCCTCGGGATCCTCCAGCAGGCCCCCGAGCCCGCCGGTCAGGACGGAGTCGCGCTGCAGGAAGGCCACAAGCAGGTGGAGCGGCACGAGGACCGCGAGCGACACGCCGACGATGACCCGCCGGGATGCCCGGTACAGCTGGAACGCGCCGTCGAGGATGTCGGTGAACCCCATGGGGCCGCTGGGCACGGGCGGGTCGACCGGACGGGCCCGCCCGTTCCCCGCGGGTGAGACGGTGGCGGTGTGGCGGTCGCGCTCCATGGCGGCGGCCACGGACCCGGTCGCCGGCGCGTTGGTCGATTCGGGCGGGGCGAAGGCGGGCGCGATGGGAGCCGGCGGGGCAGCCGTGGCACGCGAGGAGGACGCTGCGCCCCCGTCTGCTGCCACCCGACCGTCCTCACCCATCAGGCGGGCAGCCTAGTGCGCCGGCGGTCGCGGCGGTGCCTGGTCGGCCGGCGCGCCCCCGGCCGGTGCATCCTCGGCCCGGGTGTCCTCGGCCCGGGTGTCCTCGGCCCGGGTGTCCTCTTCCGATCCCGGCGCGGCTGACATCGGCGGGGGCGGTGGGTCCGGCGACTCGGCCAGCACCGGGCCAGCTGCGGGGTCGTCCGGATCGGGGGTGATGTGGGCGTGGGCGCCCTGCAGCGCATCCCATGCCGCGGCGACCCGGGCGAGGTGCTGCTCGACGGCCGTACGGTCGTAGCCGACCGCCGCCAGCGGGAAGTCGGTGCGGGTGATGTCGGCCGTCGTCGGGATGCCGTCCCACGGACGCAGGACCGGCCCCGTCTCGACGGGGACCTCCTCGGCGTACAGCGCCCACAGCAGGAGGCCGCCGAGCACGACGACCACCGGGATGACCACGATCATGGCTGCGGACCCTACCCCGCCGAGGGGCCGGAGGAGCCAGCCGGCGGGTGGACGACCGGAGGAGTCACAACCCCTGGATCTCGCCCCCGTCGACGGGCAGGACCACGCCGGTGACGAAGCTGGCACGTTCGCTGGCGAGGAACGTGGCGGCGGCCCCGAACTCCTCCGGGCGACCCACCCTCCCCAGCGGGATGTTGGCGGCCATGGCCTCCAGGCCGGCCTCGACGTCGTCGCCGGCGAGCTGCTCGAGGCGGGCCGTCCGCGTCGATCCCGGGGCCAGCACGTTGACGGTGATGTTGCCCGCGCCGAGGTCGGCGACGAGGGACTTGGCGTAGCCGAGGATGCCGGCGCGGGCGGTGTTGGAGAGCGCCAGCCCGGGGATCGGCTGCTTCACCGACTTGGAGGTGACGAACAGGATGCGTCCCCAGCCCGCCCGGCGGATGTGCGGCAGGGCGGCCTGGACGAGGTTGATCTGGCTGAGGAGGCTCAGCTCGACCGCGGCACGGTAGTCGGCGACGTCGAACGCGGTCGCCATGCCCTGGGGTGGGCCGCCGGCGTTGGCGACGAGGATGTGCAGCCCGCCGAGCCGGTCGGCCAGCTCGTCGATCCAGGCGGTCGCGGCGTCGTGGTCGGTGACGTCGACGGTGGCGACGTGGTCGACCCGGTCGCCGACCGCGTCGGCCCGGTCGGCGCTGCGGCCGCAGACGGCGACGGTGGCCCCCTCGGCCCGCAGCGCCTCGGCGGTCGCAAGGCCCAGTCCGGAGGTGCCGCCGGCGATGGCGGCCACCCGGCCGCGGAGTCCCATGTCCATCGGTGCTGTCGTCCTTCGTGGTCGGGGGTCGTGTGATCGGGGTCGCGTGGTCGGGGTCGTGTGATCGGTCAGGGTTGCAGGTCGAGGTCGGGGTCGCGCTCGAACGGGATCTCCTCGCAGGCGGGGCCGTCGGGCGGCAGGACCTCCTCCACCTGCCAGTCGGCACGTCCCGCGGTCAACGACGCGAAGTCGACCACCACGTCCCCGTCGTTCTCCACGGTGACGGTGAACCGGTCGAGGGAGCGCGGCGAGGGTCCTTCGGCGATCTGCCCGTGCTGGTCCCACCGCGAGCCGGTGGAGTTGGCGCCGAACCATCCGCTGGAAGGGCACCAGGCGACCCCGAGGCGACCGTACTCCTCCGGCAGCGGGCCGTTGGTGTTGAAGGCGTGCAGGAGGCCGTCGAACTCGGTGATCCAGGCGCAGGGGTTGTTGTCGTTCAGGCAGACCCGGCGGGGCCGGTCCGCCACGGCGTCGCGGACGGCGTCGACGTGGCCGATGACGACCGTGGTGGCGCCGGAGGGCTGCAGGCCCTGGAAGAAGACGGCCCCGATGACGAGGATGGCTGCCGCGGCCAGGGCCGGGATCGCCAGGCGGAGGATGCGCACCTTCGGATCGCCCGGGTTGGGTCCCGGGCCACGTGACTGGACGAGGCTGCGCTTGCGGTCGACGTCGTCCCGTTCGGTCCCGCGGTCGGGGAACCGGGGGTCGAAGGCGTCGATCGGCTGCTCGTCGGGCACCCGCCGGAGTCTAGGCCGACGGGCTCAGCCGGCCGGCCTGGCGTGGCCGGCGGGGTCGATGTCGGCATCGCGGACCATGCCGAGCCGGACGTGCGCGCCGACGAGGCGGCCGGTGGACTCCATGTCCGGGAGCGTAGTGGAGGTGCGCCGCACTACGATCGTCCCCCACCGAACCCGTCGGAGGTCACGTGTCGAAGCCCAGCAAGTTCGTGTTCGTCTGCATCAACGAGCGCGACCCCGAACATCCCCGCCCGTCGTGCTTCCCCCTCGGGGGCGCCGACATCTTCAACGCGCTGCGGGAGGAGCAGGGACGCCGCCGCAACGAGGACGTCAAGGTCGTCGCCGCCCTGTGCCTTGAGGCCTGCCGCGTCGGCCCCGTCGTGGGCGTCTACCCCGACGACGTCTACTACGGCGGCGTCACCGAGGCCGACGTCCCCGGCATCATGGACCACCTCGAGGGCGGCGATCCGGTCGGCTTCCTCCAGATCGGCGAGGACGACTTCCGGTACAAGGGCTGACCGAGGACCCGAACCGCGCCGCAGGCGCTTCGTGAGGCCCGGAGGGCAGCCCGGGGGTTCGAAAGGGGGCGGAGCCTGCGGAGCCCCCTTGGGCAAACAGGGCTGACCGAGGACCCGAACCGCGCCGCAGGCGCTTCGTGAGGCCCGGAGGGCAGCCCGGGGGTTCGAAAGGGGGCGGAGCCTGCGGAGCCCCCTTGTGCAAGCAGGGCTGACCGAGGACACGAGGTCCGAGCGCCAGCGAGGGCCGAGGCCCGGAGGGCAGCCCGGGGCCCCGAAGCGCGTTGTGGCGTTGGCGGATCTTGACCCACCCGTCGACGGTATTCACCCCTGCGAGGCGCCGAAACCCCTGAACCCCGGGCACGCCCTGACGGAAGTTGACCCAGCCACGACGTTCCCCCGCGGAAATGGGTCGAATTCCGTCCCCGGGGCGGGTCGGGGCGGGGCGGGCGGACGGGACGGCAGCCGCAGGCCCGGGGGTCAGGTGGTCTCGGGGTCGGCCGGGGGGAGGCCGGCGAGGCCGGTCCAGAGGACGCGGACGAGGTGGCGGGCCAGCTGGTCGCGGCTCATCTGCTCGCCCTCGCTGCGGCGGGCCAGCCACCAGTCCCCCGCCGCCTGGACCATGCCGATCATGCCGTGGGCGAAGGCCTCCGCGCCGGCCGTGGATCGGCCGAACCGCTCGAGCTCGGCGGTCACGACGTCGGTGACCTTGCCGGCCAGCCGGTGGGTGAAGCGGCTGAGGTGCTCGATGACGTCCGGCGACTCCACGGGGGCCCGCTGGACCAGGAACTCGTAGATCTCCGGCTCGGACTCGATGAAGGCCAAGTAGGCCGTGATCGTCCGGTCGAGCATGCCTCGCGGGTCGCTCTCCTCGGTGGGCTCCACGTCGAGGATGTCCTGCAGCCGCTTGACGTACCGGTCGGCCAGCGCGCCGGCCAGGTCGCCCTTGTCGCTGATGAACCGGTAGAGGACTGGCTTGGTCACCCCGGCAGCCGCAGCCACGTCCGCCATGGTCACCGCCGGGCCGGCCTCGCGGATGGCGGCGTCAGCGGCGTCCAGGAACTCGGATCGGCGACGCGCTCGGCGTTCCTCGGTGGCAGCAGTGCGGCTCGACATCACCGCAGATGATACCACCGGTAACACCTCAACCGGCTGCTCGCGACCCCCTCCATGCACTGCAGACCCTACGCTGCCGACGATGGGCATCCCTCCGGTCGACCCCACCAACCCCCTCCGCGGACCGCGCTGGCTCGCCGAACCCTACGCCCGGTTCGGCCGCACCTCGATGGGACGCTGGCTGGGCATCAACGTCCTGACCCCCGTCGACCCGTACCTGCTGAAGTGGAGCAGGGGTCGCGCGTCGATCTTCGGGATCTACCGACACGTCCAGCTCACCGTCCCCGGACGCACGACCGGAATCCCCCGCACCGTCCAGCTCGTGTACTTCACCGAAGGCGACGACGTGATGCTGATGGCGTCGTCGTTCGGTCGACCCGACTACCCCGCCTGGTACCACAACGTGCTGGCCCACCCCACGGTGACGCTGACCGCCGACGGGGAGTCCCATGACTACGTCGCCCGGGAGGTCGAGGGGCAGGAGCGCGACGACCTGTTCGTGAAGGCCACGACCCTCTACGCCGGGTTCGCGGACTACCAACGGCTGATCGACGAGGCCGGCCGCCACCTGCCGATCCTGCGCCTCTCCCCTGCCTGATCGGTAGCAGCGGGGAGGAATCGAGACCGGGGTGGCGAACTGTCCGTGCGACACCACCCCCAACCGTGCTCGGAGACCTCGTGCCGTCCCTTCCCGTCAAGCTGATCGCCGTCCTGGCCCTCGTCGTCATGGCCGCCGTGCCCGTGGGCGCCGACGACGACGTCCTGCAGCCCTGCACCACCAGCAACCCGACGATCACCCTCGCCGGTGAGTCCCACACGCCCGACACACCCCTGGAGCCCCTCGTCGGTGAGACCTCCATCACCTTCACCGTGGACCTGGCCGGCAACCCCGTGACCGACACGAAGGCCAACGTCGACCTGTTCCTGACCTGGGACGACGAGGTCAGCGACTTCGACATGGCCATCGGTGAGGACGGCACCTACGGCACGACGGTCCTCGACGGGCCGAGCGAGGCGCTGCTGGTGACCAACGCCACCCACTGCTCGACCATCACCGTGGACATCCTCAACTTCGCCGGCAGCCCGCTGGCAACCCTGAACCTGGCCACGAGCGCCCGCTGACCCGACGACCTCGACGCCCGTCCGCATCACGCGGGCGGGCGTCGTCGTGTCCGGCTGCACCCGGCGGTCACACGCGGACCGAGCGGTCCTCCTTGAACGTCTCCAGGACCACCGCGGACTCGACGTGGGCCAGGCCGGGCAGGCCCGACACCTCGTCCTCCAGCAGCTCGCGGTACCCGGCGACGTCCGGGACGCGGATCTTGAGCATGAAGTCGGCGGTCCCGGTCAGATAGTGGCACTCGGCCACCGCGTCGACGTCGGCGATGGCGTCCCGGAAGGCGTGCACCGCCTCGCGTCCGTGGTGGTCGAGGCGGATCAGCAGCAGCACCGTCATGCCGTAGCCGAGCGGCTCGGGATCCAGGTCGGCGTGGTACCCGCGGATGATCCCCGCGTCCTCGAGCCGACGTGTCCGCTCCAGCGTGGCCGGCGGGGTCAGGCCCACCTCGCGGGCCACCGCGGCGTTGGACATGCGCGCGTTGGCCTGCAGCAGCTGCAGGATCCGACGGTCGATCTCGTCCAGCCGGGGTTGTGCGATCGATTCCAGTGTTCCCATGGCGCTTTCCACTTGTTAGGCTGGAGTCCAGTCCTGCTTGCCGATCATAAAGGAGATCACGGGAATGACCGCAGACCTCATGCCCCTGCTCGGGTACCACCACATCGAGTACTACGTGGGGAACGCCAAGCAGGCCATGCACTACTACCGCACGGCCTTCGGCTTCACCCCCGTCGCCTACGCGGGCCCCGAGACGGGCCAGCGCGACAAGGCGTCCTGGGTCATGCGCCAGGGCGACATCACCTGGGTGATGACCGCCGGGCTCGGCCCGGACTCCGAGATCTGCCAGCACCAGCTGGCCCACGGCGACGGCGTCAAGGACGTCGCCCTGGAGGTCCCCGACGCCGAGACCGCCCACCGCGTCGCCCTCGAGCGCGGCGCCGAGAGCGTCATGGCCCCCACGGTCATGGAGGACGAGCACGGCAAGGTCGTCATCGCGAGGATCAAGGCCTACGGCGACACCGTCCACAGCTTCGTGGACCGCTCCAACTACTCCGGCGTCTTCCTGCCCGGGTACCAGCCGCTCGCCCACGAGGCGACCGACGGCACCGGTACCAAGACCCCCCTGTACGCCCCCGAGGGCACCGACATCGGCCTTCGCTTCGTCGACCACGTCGTCGCCAACACCCACCTCGGCGGCATGGACGACCTGGCCGGCTTCTACAGCCGCATCATGGGCTTCACCCAGCTGAAGCACTTCGACGACGAGGCCATCTCCACGGAGTACTCGGCCCTGATGAGCAAGGTCCTCTGGGACGGCGAGGGCCGCATCAAGCTGCCCATCAACGAGCCGGCCGAGGGCAAGAAGAAGTCCCAGATCGAGGAGTACCTGGACTACTACGGCACCCCCGGCGTCCAGCACCTCGCCCTGCACACCGACGACATCGTCGAGACCGTCAAGGCCCTCCGCGCCAACGGCGTGCGCTTCATGCGGGTCCCCGAGACCTACTACGCCGAGCAGCAGGAGAAGCTGGACTGGGACGAGATCGCCGAGCCGATCGAGGCCCTGGCCGAGCAGAACATCCTCATCGACACCGACGAGGAGGGCTACCTGCTGCAGATCTTCACCGAGCCCGTGCAGGACCGCCCCACGGTGTTCTACGAGATCATCGAGCGGCACGGCGCCAAGGGCTTCGGCGAGGGCAACTTCAAGGCCCTGTTCGAGGCCATCGAACGCGAGCAGGACCTCCGCGGCAACCTGTAGCGAGCGTGCCAGCTGTCCCTGCCCGGCGGATCATCCGCCGGGCAGCGTGCGTTCCATGAAGGCCGTGAGGACCCGGTCGGCCCGGGCCTCGGCGATCCGTCGTGCCTCGGCCGGGTCGTCGTGGCGCTCGACCGCCTCGGCGTAGAACTTCAGCTTCGGTTCGGTCCCGCTGGGCCGGACCATGACACGGGTCCCGTCGGCGCCGACGTAGCGCAGCAGCGGAGTGGCCGGCAGGTCGATCTCGTCGAAGGAGCCGTCGGTGCGGGTGACGATGCCGGCGTCGTGGTCCCAGACCTCGACGATCTCCTCGCCCTCGAGGTCGGTCGGGGGTTGCTGCCGCAGTCCGTCGAGCGCCTGCTGCACCAGGTCGTCCTCGCCGTCGTCCAGCAGCACCGACCGGCCCAGGGTCATGTGGGCGCCGTAGGCGCCGACCATGTCGTCGAGCACGTCGCCGACCGTACGGCCCCGTGCCCTCGTCCGTGCGGCGAGGTCGGCCACGCACAGCGCCGCCGAGATGCCGTCCTTGTCCCGGACGAGGTCGCCGACGGTCACGCCGAGGGCCTGCTCGTAGGCGAGCACCATCCGGGCGTCCGCCAGCTCCTCCGCGGCCAGCGACAGCCACTTGAACCCGGTGAGGGTCTCGCGGTAGATCGCGTCGTGAGCGGCGGCGATGCGCGCCAGCAACGACGACGACACGACGGTGGTTCCCACGGCCGGGCGCAGCCCACCGGTCATGCGGCCGTTGGACAGCAGGTCCTCGGCCAGCAGCGTCCCGATCTCGTCGCCGTTGAGCAGCCGCCACTCGCCGTCCCGCCGGATGCCGACGGCGATGCGGTCACCGTCGGGGTCGTTGGCCAGGATCAGGTCCGCGTCGACATCGGTGGCCATCGCGACGGCGAGGTCCATCGCCCCGGGCTCCTCGGGGTTGGGGAACTCCACCGTCGGGAACGCCGGGTCGGGCTCGGCCTGCTCGGGCACCACGTGCAGGTCGGTGAACCCGGCCTCCCGGAGGACACGACCGCACAGCTCGCCGGCCACACCGTGCAGCGGGGTGTAGGCGATGCGCAGGTCACGTGGCCCGTCGGCCTCGATGAGGTCGACCACCGCCGCCACGTAGTGGTCGATCACGTCGTTGGGGGCACGCCAGATCAGCTCATCGTCGGCCGGGGCGAGCGGCACGCTGCCGAGCGACCCGACGGCGTCGATGGCCTGGGAGATCTCGCTGTCCAGCGGCGCGACGATCTGCCGTCCGGAGGGGCCGTAGACCTTGTAGCCGTTGTCGGCCGGCGGGTTGTGGCTGGCGGTGATCATCACGCCGGCCGCCGCCTCGAGATAGCGGATCGCGAAGGCCACGATCGGCGTGGGCACGACCTCGGGGAACGTCCACACCCCGAGGCCCGCGCCGGCGAGGACCCGGACGGTGTCGGCCTCGAACGCGTCGCTCTTGTGGCGGGCATCGCGGCCGACGACGACACCTCGGGCACCGGCTCCGGCGGCGGCGTTCAGCCGGTCGGCCAGGCCCGCGGTGACCCGGCGGACCATGGCCCGGTTCATCCGGTTGGGGCCGGCCCCGATCGCGCCGCGCATGCCCGCGGTGCCGAACTCGAGGCGGTCGCCGAAGCGGTCCTCCAGACCGGGGAGGTCATCGAGGTCCAGCAGGCGCTGGAGCTCCTCCCGCGTGTCGGGATCGGGGTCCTCCGCCAACCAGGCAAGGGCCTGCTCGCGGTGGTCCATCACGCCGTCGTTGGAAGTGGAAGCCATCGGCCCGCACCCTAGAGCACCGGGCGGAGATCCGACTCGTGTTCAGGCGTCCCGGGGAGGGGTGGGGAGCGGGTGCACCACGATCTCGCGGAACGGTGGACGCGGCAGCCGGAGCGAGGGTTCGTCCGTCGTCGCCTCGGCAGGTGCGTCGTCGGCGGCGAACGGATCCTTGGTGTCGGGCGCCCGGCCTGCCGGGGGTCCGGCGTCGGGGGCGCCTGCGGCCTCCGGTGTGGACGCACCCGTCGACGGGATGGCCGAGGGCGTCGGCATCGCGGGTTCGGGCAACGGCGGGGCGACGGTCGGCTGCTCGGGGCCCGGTCCCTCGTGGGGCGGCGGGGCAGGTGACACCGGTTGGACCGGTGTCGCGGCAGGCGGGCCCGCCGACGGCTGGACGGGGGCGGGGGGCTGGGCAGCGACGGGGTCTGCGGGCGGGGCGACTGCCGCGGGACGGACGTCGGGGACGGACCCGGCGCCGGCGGTCCCGGGCACGCGTGGCTGGGGTTCCGGCGATCGGAGGACCTGTGCCTCACCGGGGACACGTGGGCCCCCGATGTCCCGGCGGGCGATGTGCACCGGCGCAGGGGCAACGGCGCGCGCCGCCGACAGCTCGGCGTCGTCCACGACCACGGTGTCGCCACCACCGGCGGCGGCGGGGTCCTCGACGGGCTCGTCGCTGACCTCGTCCGGGTCGACGGCGCCCTCGACGGGCTCGCCGTCGGCGTCGTCGGATTCGGCATCGTCCGGGTCGCCCGCGTCGTCGGAGTCGATCTCGTCGGGATCGGCCTCGTCGTCGGAGTCGATCTCGTCCGGGTCGCGCGTGACGATCCGCTGGGCCATCAGCTCGGCGATGCGTGCCCGTCCGGTCTCGCGTGACGTGGGAGGGGAGGGTGCCTCGTCGAGCGCGACTGGCTCGTCGCCGTCCGGTTCGACCGCATCGTCGGGCTCGTCGGGCTCGAGGCGTGGGGCCGGGCCGGCGGGTTCGGATGGCTCGCCTCGAGGTCCGTCGTCACGGCTGGACGGCGTTGCCGACCGCGTGGGAGCGGTCGCCCGGCCGGCCCGCCCACGTCGCACGAGCTCGAGCAGGTCGGGATCGTCGGCGTCCTCGGGGCGAAGGGTGACGGGGCGGGGCAGCTCCGGTGGGGGGTACTTGTGGCCGATCCCGGTGTCGAAGACCACGACGCGTTCGTTGGCGGACAGCCATCCCTCGTCGGCGAGGCTGGCCACCGCGGCCAGCGCCGCGGCGGTCTCGGGCGAGACATACCCCACGCCCCGGCGACCGGCCAGGCGCTGGACCGCGTCGATCTCCTGCTCGGGCACCGCCACCGCGGTGCCCTCGGACTCGCGCAGCGCCGACAGGATCAGCCGATCACCGATCGCCGACGGCACCCGCAGCCCGCTGGCCCGTGTCGACGGGTCGACCCACGGCTCTGCGGTCTCGGCGCCGGCGGCGAAGGCCCGCACGATCGGGGCACACCCCTGGGCCTGCACGCTGACCATCCGCGGACGGCCCGCGCCGGCAAGGCCCAGCGCCTCGAGCTCGTCGAAGGCCTTCCACATCCCGATCAGGCCGGTTCCCCCGCCCGTCGGGTAGACGATGACGTCGGGCATCGTCCAGCCGAGCTGCTCGACGAGCTCCAGCCCCATCGTCTTCTTGCCCTCGACGCGGTAGGGCTCCTTCATCGTGGAGACGTCGAAGGCACCCGTTCGTTCGGCGATCGCGCGGGCCACCCGCCCGCAGTCGGTGATGAAGCCCTCGACCAGCACGACCTGGGCGCCGCACATCTGGGCCTCGACCAGGTTGGACTCCGGGACGTCGGCCGGCATCACGACGGTGACCGGCAGGCCCGCCGCGGCGCCGTAGGCGGCCAGCGCACCCCCGGCGTTGCCCGCCGACGGCGCGATCAGCGACCTGGCACCCAGCTCGCGGGCACGCGACACGGCCGCGGTCATCCCCCGCGCCTTGAACGAGCCGGTCGGCTGCTGCCCCTCCGCCTTGACCAGCAGGTTGTCCACCCCGAGGGCGGGGCCCAGCCGTGTGGCCTTCAGCAACGGCGTGGAGCCCTCGCCGAGGTGTACCCGATGCCGTGCGTCCCTGACGGGCAGCAGCTCGCGCCAGCGCCACATGCCCGGACCGTGCCGCTCGGCGAGTGATCTGGGGGTCAGCGTGCGCGCGGCCCGCTCGAGGTCGTACCGTGCCAGCAACGGTGCGCCATCGACGGGATCGACGCGCTGAAGCACGTCCGCGTCATAGCGTGCCCCGCTGCGCGAACCCTCGAGAAAGCTGAGGCTGGACTCCACGATGGCTGAGGATAGGACGTCATGACGACGGATCCGGTGAGCGAGCGCCGTGGCTACGGCGACGACGGCCTCGACTCGGACGACCTGCAGGCCGATCCGATCGCCCAGCTGCAGGCCTGGCTGCACCACGCGGGCACGACCGACCAGGGCGTCGAGGCGAGCGCGATGACCCTCGCGACCGTCGACCGCGACGGCCGTCCCGCGGCCCGGACGGTGCTCCTGCGCCGCATCAAGAACGGCCGGCTGTACTTCTACACCTCCTACGGTTCGCGCAAGGCACGACACCTCGACGACAACCCACACGTCGCCCTGCTGTTCCGCTGGGCGAACCCTGCCCGCCAGGTGGAGGTCCTCGGCTCGGCGGTCCGTGCCACCCCCGAGGAGTCCGACGCCTACTTCGCCTCCCGTCCGCGGGGATCACAGCTCGGTGCGCACGCCTCCCCCCAGTCCGCGCCGATCGAGGGACGCCACGTCCTCGACCAGCGGCTCGCCGACGTGGCGGCCATGGTCGGCACCGGTGAGGTCCCCCGGCCGGACGGCTGGGGCGGGTACGTGGTCACGCCCCGGCGCTTCGAGTTCTGGCAGGGGCGGGACGACCGGTTGCACGACCGGTTCGTCTACGAGTTCCAGCGCGGTGCGTGGCGGATCTCCCGCCTGGCGCCCTGACTCCCCGCTCCGGATTTCCGGAACCAGAACGATGTGATTCGGTAAAGGTCCTCTTCCGAGTGACCGAGACCCCCTGTGTACGTACGACTGCGTAGTCACAAATCACCATCGCGCCGTCCCGTCCCCGCCTGCTCGGACCGCGCGCCACCCCCACAGGGAGAACACATCGTGTCCCGTCTCACCGCCGCCATCCTGTGCGTCCTGCTGCTTGCCGTCGCCGCCCCGGCAAGCGCCCAGGACCCAACTGCCTCCGTCGCCGACGCCCGCGGGCTGTCGACCGATGTCGACCTCCTCGGAACGGAGGTGTTGCCGCTGGAGGGCCTGCCGAGCGTGATGGCCTTCTCCGCCGGCACCGACCCGGTCGAGGCCAACGACGTCCTGGTGCCCGTGCCCGCCGCCCCGCTCGTCGGCGCCGCCGTCATCGAGGTCGCGGCCACCGCCGGTCCCGACGGCGCTGCGCTCGCCGACAGCGAGGTCGCCGACGTCGTCCTCCTGGAGATCCCCGGGGTCGGCGCCGTCGTCGAGGTCGGGGCCGTGCACGCCGCCGTCAGCCTCGACTGCGACGGCGTCGCCACGACGTCCACCACCATCGACCGGCTGCGGATCCTGGGTCAGGGACGTGCCGCTGGCCGGGCTGGTCCCGACCAACCTGGCCATCCCGATCGAGGTCCCGCTGCCGCTTGACCCGCTGGGCCTGGCCGAGCCGCTCGAGGTCGCCACCCTCGTCCTCAACGAGGTCGTCGCCGACACCGACCGCCACGGGGTCACCGTGTCCGGCCTGCACCTCTACATCGGTGACACCCTCGCCTCGCTGCCGCTGCTGGGCCTGACCGAGCTCGCCAACGTCGACGTCGCCGTCGCCAGCGCCCACGCCTCCTCCACCTGCGCGACCGTCGCCGACGAGGTCCCGGACTCCGCCGTGGCCGTCACGGTCGACCCGGGTGAGGCCGACGCCGACGGCGTCGTGCCCGTCGACATCACCCTGACCAACCGCACCGATGGCGTCGCCACGGTCACCGAGGTGCTGGCGTCCCTGCCGCCCGGCACCGTCGTCGTCGGCACCTCCGAGGAGCTGTTCGGCGCCGCCGAGGACCTCGAGGACAACCCGCTGCGCGCCGACGTCGACATCCCCCTCGCCGGTGGGGAGTCGATCACCGGCACCGTGTTCGTGCGCCTGCCCGTGGACGGCAACCCCGCGATGGACGTCGCCATCACCTCCACGGAGGGTCCCGGCCGCAGCGGCACGGTCGTGCTGCCCGCGCGTGTCGCCGTCGACGACGACCCCGACGACGACGGACTGACCAACGACGAGGAGGACGAGGAGGGCACCGACCCGGTTGACCCCGACACCGACGACGACGGCCTCACCGACGGCGAGGAAGTCAACGACCACGGCACCGACCCCCTCGACCCCGACACCGACGACGACGGCCTCACCGACGGCGAGGAA